>DUEK01000119.1 GCA_011192155.1 Thermoflexia bacterium | reverse complement strand
GTTGTTCAGAAACAACGTCGCACTATTTACGTGATTTTACCCGCAAAACACGTGCCGAAATGCCAAGTTATTTTTGAACGATTCGTTAGCATCACCCGTCACCCGTCTGGCGGGTCTAGCGTCGGTGACGGCGCTGGCTGTTAAGGAACAGCTTTTGGCAAGACCCTCCTTGATGTGGCTACGCCCTCCACGTAATTACGATGAATCATCAGCCAGCCACTACTCGGGCGGGCACTGCCAGGACACCGAGGACACCGGCGCCGGCGTGAGAGGCCAGCACCGCCCCCGTCTCTTCCACCCAGATTTGTTCGCGGGGGAAGCCAGTACGCTCCGCCAGCCAGTCGGCCATCTCCTCCGCTCTCTCCGGGATGCGGGCGTGTACCACTGCCAGGTACTCCAGTGGCCACAGTTGCTCAGTCTCCCTGACTATGCGCTTCAGCCCGCCCCGGAACGAGCGGGCCGCGCCCTGTAGCCGCAGTTGGCCGCCCACCAGGTTGACGATGGCCTTGATGTTGAACGCCTGCGCCATTCGATCCGCAGCCCCGATGAACACAGCGGCCCGGCCGCCGCGCCGCAGGTTCTCCAGCGTGTCCAGTACAATGGTCAGGCGCATCCGCGCTCGCAAATCATCCAGCAGCGCGAGGATCTCTTGCATTGAGCATCCGGGTAACGCAGCCTGAGCTGCCGCAGAACCTGCAGCCCCGTCCCCAAAGAAACCGAGAGGGAATCAACAACCTGCACCGCTTCGCCAAAGCGTTGGGCGGCTAGGCGGGCTGCGTTAAACGTGCCGCTGTGCTTTCCAGTGACGGTCACGCACAGCACGCGCTTTCCCTGGGCGATCAGTCGCTCGAACGCTTCCTCGAACGCGCCGACCGAGGGCTGGGAGGTCTGAGGGTGGTGTAATTCTTTCGCCTTTTTCCAAAATTCCTCCACGGCCAGCTCTCCGTCCCGGTAGACCTCCGTTCCAAAGCGGACGATGAGCGGCACCACCTCGATTTTGAATTTCTCTATCACCCGCCGGGGGAGGTCACAACTGCTATCGGTCACGATTTGTACAAGCTGTTTCATTTCGTCTCCTTGCCTCGCAAGATGTAATTGCAGATTTGAGAGTTGCCAAAACAGCCACTTTGTGCTACAGTCACGCACTGTTATGGAGCTACTCATCGCCACTCAGAATCCGGGCAAAGCGCGCGAGTTTCGGCTTCTATTTGCGCCTTTGCAGGAGCACATCTGCTTCCCGTCCGATCTCGGCCTACAGATCGAGGTACTGGAGGACGGCGACTCTTACGCCGACAATGCCGGTAAAAAAGCTCTGGCCTACGCGCGCGCTTCCGAGTTGCTCACGTTGGCGGACGATTCGGGACTCGAAGTGGACGCGCTGGGCGGCGCGCCTGGCATCCGCTCCGCCCGTTACGCTCCGGGCCACGACGCCGACCGGGCGGCGTCGCTACTGGCGCATCTACGTGACGTGGAATGGGAACGGCGCGCGGCTCGCTTCCGCTGCGTGATCGTGATTATAACGCCTACTGGGAAAACCTACAATGTCGAAGGAGTGTGCGAGGGATTGATCGCTTTTGAGCCGGCAGGAGAGGGAGGCTTTGGCTACGACTCGGTCTTTTACTTGCCCGACTATGATTGCACGATGGCCCAACTTTCGCAGGAGAAGAAGAACCGCGTCAGCCACCGGGCGCGGGCGGCAGAGGCAGCTATACCCATACTGCGCCGATTATTGGCCTAGAAGGCGACTGAATGCCAACGTGCTTGACGAAAGCGGGGGTTTGCGCTACAATAAGCGCCATCGTTTCTGAACAACATCTATGCGGGCGGGCGCAGGCCCCGCCCGTTTGAGTGAAAGGATTATAATTCCACCGCAGGGGTGGGTACTTGGGAGGTAATGAATGGCTCAACAGACAGAACTGGTCGAATTGATGGCCAAAGAGCGCACAGTGCTGGGCAAGCGCGTGAAACTACTGCGTCAGCAGGGATGGGTGCCAGGCGTGCTTTATGGGCACAATTTTGATTCCGTATCTTTGCAATTCGAGACGAAGGAATTGCGACAGACGCTCTCGCAGGTCGGGGCCAGTCAACTCATTGGCATCAAGGTTAAGGGAGTTGAGGAGGAGCCAGAGATGGCTCTCGTGCGTGATGTACAGCGTGACTTTATCAGAGGCGACCTCCTGCACGTAGACTTTTACCGCGTGGATATGACCGAGCGCCTGACAACCGAAGTGCCTTTGATGATTGTAGGGACGTCTCCGGTAGTGGAGCGGAACGAGGGTATCCTGCTGTATGGTGTTTCCACGCTTGAGATCGAGTGTCTGCCTGGCGACCTGGTGGATGGGATTGAGGTGGACATCACAGAATTGACGGAGGTTGATCACGCGATACACGTCAGCGATCTGGCCGTGCCGGCTGGCATAGACGTCCTCACCGATTTGGGTGAGATGGTGGCGCGTGTGATGCCGTTGCAGGCGGAAGAGATCTTTGAGGAAATGCTGGAAGAGATGGAGGAAGGTATCCTCGGCGCCGAAGAGATTGAGGCCATCACGGAAGCCGGCGAGGAAGAAGCTCCCGCCGAGGGAGAAGCAGGCGGAGTGGAGGGAAAAGCGAAAGAAGCGAGATGACGCTCGACCTGCTGAGTGACATCTTTTTGGAAAAACCCAAAACCCTGCCCTTGCTGTTTCTCATGAAATGAAGGACACCGCAGGGGGTTTGGGGCGCTACCCAGTAAAACCAAGCGAAGGCAGCACGACGTGCTGCCTTCGCTTTTATTTCTGGGGGGTCTTGACAGGGAGAGAATTCGGGTATAGAATAATTTTTAAAGTTGGGATAGACACGCTGCTGCTGCTAAGAAACAGCTTTTCAAAAGGCCCAAAACCCGCCAGGCTGTTTCTCCCATTATAAAGAACGCCGCTTTGCTTCCCTTTACATTGGAAAGAACCGCAAGGGTTTTAGGCGCTGTGAGGTAGAATGGATGGAGTACAAGGATTATTACAAAATCCTGGGCATAGATCGGGATGTCAGCGAGAAGGAGATCAAGCGGGCCTACCGTCGGTTGGCCCGCCAATTGCATCCCGACGTCAATCCGGGGAACAAACAAGCGGAGGAGAAATTCAAAGAGATCAACGAGGCCTACGAGGTTCTGAGCGATTCGGAGAAGCGAGCCAAGTACAATGAGTTGGGCGCTAGCTACCAACAGTGGCAGCGTATGGGGCGCGATTCGGGCCAGTATGACTGGTCTCAGTGGTCCACCGGCGGGCCAGGAGGGACGCGCGTCGAGTGGAGCGGCGACCTGGGCGATCTTTTTGGCGGCGGCGCTGGTGCCGGCGCGTTCTCGGACTTTTTCAGCGCCATCTTTGGCGGGACAGGGGGAGCGGGGCGAGTTCATACCACCAATGACCCTTTCCGCCGTACACGCAGTCAGCGCACGATGAACGGCCAGGACGTGGAGGCTCCGGTAGAGATAACGTTGGAAGAAGCGTTTCACGGCGCCGCCCGCGTATTGGAGCGGGAAGGGCGACGGATTCGGGTGAAAATCCCGCCCGGGGTACAGGACGGGTCGAAGGTGCGCATCGCCGGAAAGGGCCGTTCAGGCTACGGAGGCGGTTCGTCCGGCGACCTTTACCTGAATATCACGGTCAAACCTCACCCGATCTTTGAGCGTGAGAAAAATGACTTGCGTTGCGACGTCGACGTGGATTTATACACCGCCGTGTTGGGCGGCGAGGTCCGGGCACCGGCGCTGAACGGCGATGTATCGTTAAAAATACCTCCAGGCACCAACAGCGGAAGCACTTTTCTCCTGCGGGGCAAGGGGATGCCCAATCCTCGCGCTCCGAAGCAATATGGCAATGTGCTGGCTACAGTCCAGATAAAAACCCCTCAAAACCTCAGCGCTCGCGAGCGGGAGCTATTCAAGGAGCTATCCAGCCTGCGAGAAAGGAAATAAAATGCGCACGCACAAGTACTTGATGCTCGTTGTGGCGTTTCTGATGCTGGCTGTGTTGGCCTGTACCTGCGATACTCAGGAACTCTTTGTACCCACGCCGACCGCGGTTGCCCCGCGCCCTACCACATCTCAGCCTGTGCTCATCGCTACGCCCACTTCCTTGCCGGAGGAGTTTATCGCCGAGATAGAGGCGGAAGACACTTGGCTGATCAATCTCTACCAGCGGGCCAATCCCGCCGTGGTCTATATCGAGGTGCTGGTAAAACAGGGAGGCACACCCATGCCGCTCGCCACGGGGTCTGGCTTTGTGATAGATACGGCCGGGCACATCGTCACCAATGCCCACGTCGTCGAAGAGGCCGACGCTGTACAGGTCACCTTCTCTGACGGAAGCGTGGTTGACGCCCAGATTAAGGGACAAGACCAGTACTCCGACCTGGCGGTGATCAAGGTGGATGTGCCGCCCGACCGTCTGGCCCCACTGGAACTGGGTGACTCGGACGTAATTCAAGTGGGGCAACGGGTCGTCGCCATCGGCAATCCCTTCGGGTTGGATGGGACGATGACAGTCGGCGTCATCAGCGCATTGGGGCGAACTCTGCCAACTATGGTGCTCCAGAGCGGCGGCAGCTTTTCCAATCCCGAGATCGTCCAGACCGATGCAGCCATCAATCCAGGTAACTCTGGCGGGCCGCTGCTGGATACCCGAGGGCGGGTGATTGGCGTCAACACGGCCATCCGCTCGCAGACAGGCGTCAACTCTGGCATTGGGTTCGCCGTGCCGGTCAACACGGTCAAGCGCATTGTGCCCAGCTTGATCGAGAAGGGGGTCTACGATTACCCTTACCTGGGCATCACTTCTGATAATCGTTTTACGGTCGCCGAATTGATGTCCTCATTGGAATTGCCGGTGGATCATGGTGTGCTCATTGCCGAGGTAACACCTGGAACTGCGGCAGCCCGTGCTGGCCTGCAGGGCGGTGACCGCGAGGTCAAAGTCATAGGGATGACGGTCAGGGCCGGCGGCGACATTATCGTTGCAGTTGACGAATACAAACTGCGCGACTTTGATGACTTGATCGCTTACTTGGTGCGCGAGACAGAGGTGGGGCAGAGAGTCATTTTGACCGTCATTCGGGATGGAGAGAGGTTGGAGATTCCGGTGACGTTGGGAGAGAGGCCATAATCAACTGCGAATTGCAAATGGCTAGCTAAAAAGGGGGTTAAAGCAAATGTTCAAACAGCAAGATCTGCACGAACTGGCAGCGTATCAGGCCGAGACGCCGATACTGAGCGTCTATCTGGACGTAGACCCGACGGAACGCAAGACGGATGAGTATAAATTGGCCCTGCGGCAGATGCTTAAACGAGCGGAAGGGTTAGCCGCGGCCGAGGATATAGCATCTGTGGAGCGATTCTTCGATCACGAGTACGATTGGTCGGGCCGAGGAGTGGTTATTTTCTCCTGCGAGAAGGAGAATTTTTGGCGTACATACTCCCTGGTCGTTCCGGTTGCTTCTGGCGTTACGATAGCCCGCAAACCCTACATCTGGCCGCTGGTGGCGTTGATGGATGCCTACGGCAGTTACGCGGTGGCGCAGGTAGACCGGCAGGGAGTGCGATTGTTGCTATTTGAGATGGGCGAGTTGCAGATCACGGGCGGATATCTGGGGGAAGAGGTACGAAAGTTAAAGAAAGGTCGCGGCTCGTCTGGCGGGGCCGGACGACGCGGGGGCGCGCCTGTTTCGAGCCGGCGTGAGGATGAAGTAGCCCAGCGTAACATCCGTGATGCGGTCAAGGCGACCGATCGCTTCTGCCGCAAGCACAAACCACAACGCTTGATCATTGTCGGCGCCGACCCTATAGTCGCTCACTTCCGCGAGGCCTTGCCCAAACGGTTACAGGAACAAGTGATCGGCTCCTTCAGCGCCGATATGAGTGCATCGGAGCCGGAGATACGCGAGCGTTCGCTGGAAATTCTGCAAAGGGTAGAGAAAGAACGCGAGAGCGCCCTGGTAGATGCGGTGTTTACCGAGGCCGCGAAAGGGCAGCGGGGCGTCATCCGTCTGGCCGATACGCTCGGCGCGGCTCGCGAGGGTCGCATCCAGACGCTGGTGGTCGCCCGCGATTATCACCAGTCGGGTTATCAGTGCCAGAATTGCGCCTACCTCACCGATCAGGCCCTGGACGGCTGCCCCTTCTGCGGCGGCGAGTTCGCCGAAATTCCTGACGCAGCCGAGGCGCTGGTGACAAAAGTGATCGAGGATGGCGGCCGGGTTGAGGTGGTGGACGAGCATCCCAAGATAGCCAAGTTCGGCGTGGGGGCGTTGCTGCGGTACTAGATTCAGCAATTCCCGTTTTGTAGCCGCGATTTCCAAATCGCGTGTATCTTCCCGCGTAAAGCACCCTGCGCGATTGCGAAATCGCGGCTACGACCTGACTTTTCACCCATAACGGGAATTGCTGTACTAGATTCAACTCGTGGGCATAGACAGATAGCAGGGGGTCGCGAGAGCGGCCCTCTGCTATTTGGGCGTTTGGTCTCACGGGCTTGGAGATAGATTGGCGGCTTTGTTTTGTACAACTGACGTTGACCTTTGTTTCTGTTGCGTGTATAATAAAGCGCAAGGCGGGGCGTGGAACCATTATGACCTTCACCGTAATCACAGTTTACTGGGGAGGGTATGGAGCGAAAGACGGGTAACCGGCTACTATTTAGATAGTGGTCGGTTGTTGTTTATTGGCGCTTGCAGCAGGCATCACGCATTGCAGAGAGGGGGCTTGAACTCGCGAACAGCAGGTTGAGGCCTTGAGTGGGCGAAAGGCTGCAAATTCTGCAAACTGAACTCAAACCATCACGTGGTAGAATAGAGAGAACGAGCGTGTGACCATCACGCTATTTCCCAAAATGAGAAGACAGGCGAATGATCTTGTCGCTACAAGGAGACGGCAATGAGAAATAATAGTTTCAGATTAGCAGTCGTGATCGCCATGTTCGTCAACCTGGTCGGGCCTGCCCTGGCGCCATTGCCGGCCGCCGCCGCGCCCGCGCCCGCCGCGCTGGGCGCGCTTCCTTCTTGGTTTGCGCCTGCTTCTGCAGCGACGAGTGAGCCGGAAGCGGCCCTCCCGTCCTGGTTCGCCTCAGGTAACCGCCGCCCTGCCGCCGCCGTCGAGCAGCCGGGCCCCGGCGCGCTGCCGGCCTGGTTCTCACCTCCCAACCAACCAACCGGCCAATCTCACCACACCATCCACTCCAACAACGTCGCCGTCTCCGGCCCGGCCGAAATCAACAACTGCGACCCGGTTACCTTTACCATCGTCGCC
>DUEK01000118.1 GCA_011192155.1 Thermoflexia bacterium | reverse complement strand
GTCTCGCAGTTCCTCGCGCAGCACCTCGGACATGGCGATGAACACAGCGACCACGTCCGCCAGGCCGCGCGCGGCGCCCTGGGCCACCTTTTGCTGGAACTGCTCGCCTGTCACCGTTTCCCCCGGAACGAGCTTGGGGAAGGTCTTTTCCTCGCCGCCAAACTTGGCTCGACCAACTTTGTACTTGACTGTCATCATTCTCCTCCTATACTTTGATTGTGTGGCTCTTTGGGATTTCGCAATCAGTATATCATCGGCTTACCGGCCTGTCAGTCTCAAATTTCCCCCCGCCAACGAGCGACGCCGTCCCGCTCATCGCACGTCACCCGCCCCTCGACTTCCAGCCACTCTGCACGCTATTCACGTTACCCTGAAACAGCCTCATAGTAATGTCGTAAGAACTCGTCGGGGGACAATACCTCGAAAGCGTCGGGGCGCAGTCTATCCAAGAAATGCCGGTTATCCGAAATCAAGCACTTTGCCCCTTGCCACTCGGCAAATGCGCCAATCACCGCGTCGGCCTTCTCGGGCAGGCCAAGCGCGACGTACTTGTTCACCAGATCGGCTGGTACTGGTTCATCAACAATAGTCACCCGAGGCGCCTTGTTCAGGAGAGCATAGAGGGATTTGGTCTGCGCGTCGCTCAAGTTGCGAGTCACTTCCTTCATCACCAATCGGGGGACGACAACTTCCAGGCGGGGCAGGAGCATCATCAGTTCTTCCGAGGCCGGGTCCGAACCCTCAATGCCAAAGACGAATTGATTGCTGTCAATACAGATGCGCATATTCTTCCTCAAAGACCTGGCGTCGTATCTCCCGTAGATTGGCGACTACTTGGGCCTTTGTCTCCCCCAAATCAAAACCGCCGGCAGAGCGCACTTGCCGCTGTAGCGAGCGGAATTCGCGCCGCCAGGTCTCGCGTCGCATCTCGGCCAAACGGCGTCGCACGGCCTGCGAAACGACGTCGATCAGGCTGGGGTAGGCGAGTTCTTCTTGCGCCCACAGGAGTTCGCGATACAGGTCTTCAGGGACTTGCCAGGTGATCTCTTGGGATGGCATCTTTTACCCCCTTCCGGTATTTCACAATCAGTTGTAACTGCTCAACCTGCGCTGGTCGAGTAGCGCCGAAGGCGCGTATGTTTCCCTTCGACAGGCTCAGGGCAAGCGACAAGCTCAACACAAGTCAAGACCAAGTAGGCGGCTCAGACGCGCTCGCGTGGTTTCGATACGCCGCCACAAAGGGCGTGGCGGCTACTCAACCAACGCTCGCTTCACTGGCCTGAGCAGTTACAATCAGTATATCATCGGCTTACCGGCCTGTCAATATCGAGTTTTCCCCCGCCAACGAGCGACGCCACCCTGCTCGCGCCGCGTCACCCGCCCCTCGACCTCTAGCCACTGAAGATGTCCGATGACCTCGGAGATGGCGAGAAAGTGGTTGATGGGATCGAGGCCGGAAAAGAGCTGGCTGACGATTTCGTGCGTGGTGAGAGCCTCGTCACCCATCGTCTCCAATATATGGCGGGCGCGCTTTTCGTGAAAGGCCAGCCGCTCGCGGATGAGGGCGCGATGGTCAGTGATGGGCGGGCCGTGGCCGGGCAGCGTCAGAGCGATATCCATCTCGGCCACGCGGCGCAGTTGCGCCATATATTCCACCAACCGGCGTGGGCGCTCGCTCTGGCCCGGCGCGGGCGGCTCGACGAGGGGGTTGGAGGAGATGTCGCGCAGGAGGTGATCGCCGGAGAGAAGCAATCGGCGCTGGGGCTGGTAGAGGCAGATGAGGTCGCCAGTGTGGCCGGGGGTGTGGAGCACGCGCCAGTCCTCGCCGCCCAATTGGAGCGTGTCGCCGTCGGCCAGTGCGCGGTCGAGGGTCACGGGTTCGGTATAGTGGCTTGCGCCCTGCCGCGCCCCGGCCAGGGACGTCAGCACCTCCATCGGGACGCCGGCCCAGCGCATTACGTCCGCGTAGAAAGCCACCCGCTGCGCCTCGGCGCCTGGGGCCAGGCGGCGGCCGGTCTCAGCGTGGGCCATCACCTCCGCGCCAGACTCGCGCACCAGTTCGGCCGCCAGCCCGCAGTGATCGGGGTGAGCGTGGGTGAGAATGATGCGTTGCAGGTCAGCCACGCGGTAGCCGCGCTCGGCCAGGGCTTCAGTTAGCGCTTTGCGGGCGGGATCGTAGCGCGGACCGGCGTCCAGCAGCGTCAGCGGCTCCCCCTCGGCCAGGTATAGGTTGACAGGGCCGACGGGGAAAGGGGTAGGGACGGAGAAGGTGTACAGGTAGGAAGGGGTAGTGGGATACGTCATTGAATCAGGATGCAAGATGCTTCAGGAGGCGCTTTTGATGAGGGCTTTCCAGTCACCTTTCTGCACCATCTCATCCCGCTGGTTGAGAATAGTGACCTTCAAGATGACAAAGCCTCCGCCCACACGGCGCATCTCTTTTTTACCCTTGACCTCGAGCCGCGCGCGGATCGTATCGCCGAATTTGACGGGGGCGCGGAATTTCCACTCCAATCCGGTAAAGGCCTGCACAGTGCCTTCGATGAATCCCAGCCGCGCGACCAGGCCGGTGGCGATGGAGAGTACCAGGAGGCCGTGAGCGATGCGCTCGCCGAACATTGCCTCTTTGGCAAACTCGGCGTCGGTGTGGAGTTGGTTATAGTCGCCCGAGAGGCCGGCAAAGAGCATCACGTCGCTCTCGGTGATGGTGCGAGAGGGGGTTTCAAAGGTGTCGCCGATCTCAAACTCTTCAAAGTAGCGGCCGCGAGGGCGGGGTAGGTCGGTCATTGATAGCTCCTTGACGATAGTGGTACGGGCAAAATTCACTTTGTGATCAAGGCGCACATGTTGTCGCATTCGAGCCACGCCAACTCAAAGTCCTCGCGCGGCGCAACTTGTGGGCTATCGAACGCAGGATCGTAGAGCAATACTGCTTCATCGTCGAGACCAGCGACGACCACAGCATGGTTGGTGGACTCTGACCAGTAGGGCAATTCCCCCGTGTCCACGAAAACGATGATCGGTTGTCTGCGCTTCAAGTAGGCTGACAAAATATCTGGTGTGGACTCGCCATAATTGACGTGCAAATCAAGGACAGTCAACCGCAGAACGTTGCGCCGGGGGGCGCCGTAGGGGCCGATGCCCAACAGGGTTAGCAGATCTGCGTAAGGGAATGATCGCCCAAGATAGCCCAACACCATCGCGGTGCAGGCTGCCAGACAGTCAGCAGGTTGCGTTTGTCTGAAGAGGGAGATGCCGCTAATTTGAAGGCTGACTGGCAGTGAGGTCTGTGGCACGTTGCTGTATCTCCGCAATCAGTTCGGGGGTCACACGCAATTGACCTGTCTCGATATTTACATCAATATCGCCGACGGTCCCTATGCTGCCATGCCCTGGGAGTGTGAGAAGCACTGGCACACGCCAGTAGATACGGTCTGCGATCACCATATCAGGCTCGCCGCCGCGCATCAAGTAGCTGATCTCATCGGCCACGAACCGCCCTACTCGGCGGCGCGCTGCGGTCGCAGAGAAATTCACGTCGGCCGACACGCGGAGGTCAAACTGGAGTTTGCCAGTACGAGGCAATTGTTCAACCATAACATTCATTGCTATATCCTTGTCAAAGCCTATTCCATGACGTATCATAGCATATTTACCCCGACGACGCAAGCGCGCGGCGCAATTTCTCAGCTTGTGCAGGGTGAGGTATAATACCGTCGCTGATTCAGAGAAACCCGGAAAGGAAACTATGCATAGACGCAAGCGGATCGTCGAGGTCGTTTTGTTTGCCCTAATCCTGGGGCTGGCGCTCTTTTTGCGCATACGGCGACTGGACACCACCGGAATCTGGGGCGACCAATCGTTCACGCTCAACACGGCGATGCGCTGGGTCAACGGCGGCGCGATGCCGCTGGCCTCTAATAAATCGTCCGCCGGTTTTGTCAATCCGCCCATGATCGAGTACCTGTACGCTGCCGCTCTGCGCGTCTGGCCCGACATTCTCAGCGTCGCCGCGCTGACGATGCTCTCAGGAATGGTAGCCGTCGCCGCCGCCGGATGGGCCGCGTATAAAGCGTTCGGTCAGCGGGCGGCCTTTTGGACAATGTTGATCTTTGCGGTCAACCCGTGGAGCGTGCTCTATAGCCAGCTCATCTGGAACCAGACGATGGTGCCCGTCTTTGCGTCGCTAACGTTCGCCTGTCTGCTGCTCTACTTTGCCGTCGAGCAACGGGCCATCTACCTGATCCTCAGCTTTGTCTGGGCCGCCTGTATGACGCAGGTGCATCCGGGGACTATGATTCAATTGTTGGCAATGGCCCTTCTCTTTGCCCTGTTCTGGCGCAAGCTGCGGGTATGGCCGCTGGTCGCCGGCGTCGCCATCTTTGCCCTGCTATACGTGCCATTCCTGCTGTACGAAAGCGGCGTCGGCTGGATTGACGTGCAGGCCGCGTTGGAGGTCGCCCGCCAACCCGCGTCCCTCAGCGCCGCCGCACTCCTCGTCAGCGCCGACCTGCTACACGCGCGGGGGCTGCTCGGCTCTGCCAGACACGCGCTCCAATTCGACACCCTGGCGACGGTACTGCTGGCAATCTCGCTGACCTACGCGCTTGGAGACGGCGCGCGCGCTTTCGTTCGCCGCCACCGCGACCCCAAAGCCGCGCGGCAAGCAACCGGCTTTTGCATCCTGCTCCTGTGGTTCATCCTGCCGATACTCTTTTATCTGCGCTCGGCGCACTATTTACAAATCTACTACCTGATCGGCCAGATGCCGGCCCACTTTTTACTGATCGGCGTCTGCCTGGCCGGGATTCAGCGCGCCCTCGAACGATCCACCCGGCGCGCTATCCAGGTTGCGGCATGGACAATACTGCCACTGCCGCTGCTCCTGCTGGCGGGGTGGCAGTTCGCCTTTAACCTGCAATTTCAGGATCACCGCTTCCAGAGCCGCGAGGGGCCGGCGCAAATCCGGCACATCCGCGCCGCCACCCAGATGGCCCGCCGCTTGCTGGCGGAGCGGCCCGCGTGCGACCTGGTCGTCCTGTCCTCCGGGCACAGATTGGAAACGTCGGAGCTTTCGCTGCTGCGCGAGTTCACCGATCCAGAGCGGGTCCTGCTAACAGATGGGCGGCTGGCCGTCCCTGTGCCCGCCCCCTGCGCAATCTACCTGGACGCGCTGCCGGAAAGCCGGGCCTCGACGTGGCTGGCGCGCGCGGCCACGCAGCTCCCGGACGCGACGCTCTCCGTTCTGGGTGAGACGTGGCAGTTCTACGATCTCTCCCCTGGCGCGCGGGACGGTCTCGTGGCAGAGATATCGTCTGAATCACAATTGGCGAGATTTACCAACGGCGTCGCGCTGACGGGGTGCGAGCGCGGCCAGATCGAACCTGGCGCTGCGTTGCCTCTGACGCTGCTCTGGTCGGTCGAGGCGCAGCCGCCAGAGGTCGTGTATCACATCGGCGCCTATTTGCTCACGCCGGATGATCAGGTCGTCGCTCAATCCGATGGGCCGGGGTTCGATTCCATCCAGTGGCGAGTAGGGGATACATTCGTCACCTGGTTCGACGTTCCAGCGCCTCAAGACCTGCCGCCGGGCAATTATCAGATCGCCGTCGCGCTGTACTCGTGGCCCGGATTGGAACGGGTTGATTTGACATCCGGCGGGAACACGGCGTTCCTGGAACAGTTCCAGGTGGCAGCGCCATGACCGAGGAGTGAGTATGAAATCGTTGAGAAAAGCCCGCAAAGGGCTAAACATCCTGTGGGGACGGCTCACCCAACAGGGATTGCGTGTGACGGCGCTGTGGGCGGCCGATCACCTCGCGCGCATCGTCACCGGCGCGCCCATCCGCAGCGTGAGCCAAATCACACCCAATCTGCACGTGGGCGGGCAGTACCGGCGGCGCGGCTGGCCCCGCCTGGCGGCAAGGGGCGTTACGGCGGTGGTCAATCTGCGGGAAGAGTTCGACGACGCTGCCGCAGGTATCGCTCCTTCCCGTTACCTGCACCTGCCGGCGGTTGACGACCATCCCCCGACACTGGAACAGTTGCACGCGGGAGTCACGTTTATGGAGAAGGAGATCGCCCGAGGCGGCGAGGTTTACGTCCACTGTTGGGCCGGCGTGGGGCGCGCGCCGACGATGGCGGCCGCGTATTTGGTGGGCGCCGGCCTGACGCCAGACCAGGCGTGGGCCAGCATCCGAGCGGTGCGCCCCTTTATCCGCCTCAAGCCGGCGCAGGTGGCGCAGGTCGAGCGCTTTGCAGAGACCCTGCGGGTTTAGATTGGGGACTCCGATGCGTCACTCGCGCAAATTCCCAATCACGCAATCTCTGGCTCTCTCAGAGAGACCAGCCATACAGACCGCACCGCACCGTCACCCGCGTGCCCTCTCCTGGCTCGCTTTCCACCACCAGGTGTCCGCCCAACGCCTCCGCCCGCTCCGCCATCCCCAGTAACCCAAAACACCCATTTTTTCCCCAGGATGACGCCGGGACGAACCCGCACCCATCATCGGCGACTGCCAGCACTATATCGTCCCGGTCGCGGGCCAGAGTCACGACGGCCCGCGAGGCCCCAGCGTGACGCCAGACGTTGAACAGCGCTTCTCGCCCGATGCGATATAGACCGATCGCCACCCTGTCGGGCAACGATATCTCTTGTAATTGCGCCTCGACACGCAAGCCCCGTTCTGTAGCCTCCCGCATCATCGCCCGCAGCGCGGCTGCCAGTCCCAATTGATCCAGCGCCAGAGGGCGTAGATTACCGCATAGCTGTCGCAGCTCGTCGACCAACAGCCCGGCCTGGGCATAGATGTCTCCCACCTGTTCGACTTGGTCCCCTCCCTCGTCCTGGAGCGCGTCCAGCCGGTAGCGCAGTCCGATCAGATCCTGGATCACTCCGTCGTGCAGCTCGCGGGCCAGGTCGGCGCGCTCATCTTCCCGAGCAGCCAGCAGCCGCCGGTGCATCTCTTCCACCTCGACCACCTTGGCCCGCAGCGCGGCCACCAACTGCACATTTTGCGCTGCCAGCGCCGCGTGGCGACCCAGCGCCGTTAGGATGCTCTCATCCTCCGGCCCCCATTCCTCGCTCGCCCGCGCCGCCAATCCCCAGACGCCAACCACGTGCTCCTTTACAACCAACGGCACTACAGCGTGATCCTGAGTCATCTGCACCTTTCCACTCTCGACCGGTTCGCCTTCCTGTATCCAGGCCCTAGCTCTTGCAACTTTAACGCCCGATTTGCCGGTGAACTTTATCTCCCCTTCCCGCTGCAACCACAACGCCGCTCCCGGAAGATGCATGGCCTGGGGAACCTGATGCACCAGCACCTCGACCAGCGCATCGGGCTCCAACGTGCGGGCCAGCGCTTGCCCCACCTCGTCGGTCAGCCCTCGATAGTCGTACCAGCCGCCGTAGAACAGCCGATCCACCATTTGCTGAATCCAATCCCGCAGCGGCCGGAACGTGACAGCGGTGAGCAGCGCCACCGTCGCTCCCAACGCCGCGCTGCCCACCCTGTCCACAGGCAGGAGCGTGTAGAAGAACATCAGAGCGACGAAATAGGCTCCAAAGAGAAACGCGCTCACCACCAGGTAGGCCAGCCCCCGGTTGAGCGCGCGGTCAAAGCCCATCAGGTTGTAACGCCAGAGGGCCACAGCGTAGGCAATCGGGAGGGCGCTCATCAGCGGGATGGTGATCATCCAGGAATCCCACGCCGCCCGGCCAGATAGGGCTATCGGCGCGGCGGTGAGCAATCCAAATGGCCCGAACCCCAGCACCGTGCCAAAGAGGATCAGCCGGATGCGGCGGCGAGCGTAGGGAGAAGAGGTGGTCACATAAGCGGCGACCATCAATCCGATAGCGGCGACTAGCCCCAGGAGCAGCCAGACGTACATGATGGTCTGGGTCGTCTCGATAGATTGGAAAGAAAACGAGGGGCGCAGCCAGAACGACACTGCCAACACTCCCCCTGTGACGTAAAGCGCCACCGCTGACCAACGGCGCCGGGCCAGCCGGTGTCGTTCTGGGAATATGGCGTGAAAGTGAATCATCGTCGGCGTCAGCAAGCCATTTAACGCGCCAAACCAGTTTGACGCAACTTGCACTCCGACAGTTGAAAGCGCGCCCATTGCCAAGGATGCTGCCCACATCTGGCACATTACGTAGAACTGCCGCGCCTCGACAGCCTCCGGGCGGCCTAGTAGCACCACTAACGAGAGAAGACAAAAAGCCAGCGCAACCAGCAGGATCATCAGTTGCGCCAGCCAACGGTTCACCGGGGCCAGCTCCGCCGGTATAGTCGTTGTGTACACCCGGTCTCCGCGCTGAAACGTTAGGGTAGTCACAGCTCCGGCTCGGTAAAGGGGGTGTCTGTAGCCGTTCCACATCAACGGGGGAGTGTCGTTCAGCGAGAGGAGCACATCCCCTACTTGCAAGCCGCCATGCTCGGCTGGGCTGTTCGCGTCTACCTCGATGACTCGACCGGTTAGATCAGAGAGGTTCCCGTAGGTGGCTGCTCCCCAAAGCATATGGGCGGCCGTCCAAAAGATCAACCCCAGCACGATCAAGGCAGGCAGCAACCACACCCGCTTTACAAATCTCGCGCCGAGCCTCATATTTTGACCCACTTACGCCGGAGCGCCTTTACCACCGCTGCCGTGCGAGAGGCGACCTCTAGCTTGGAATAGATGTTGCTCACGTGGAACTTGACCGTGCGCTCGGCAATCACCAACTCGGCGGCGATGTCGTTATTATCCTTGCCTTGGGCCATCAACTGGAGGACCTCTTGCTCACGCTCAGTGAGGGGGGTATCTTCCGTCTCCAGATTCTTCCCCATCGCTCGATGGGTCACTTTGGCCGCCACGCGAGGGCTGAGCCAGGTCTCTCCGTGAGCCACTGCCCGTACGGCCTCGGCGATCGTCGAGAGCCGTTCGTCCTTCAGCGCATAGCCCGCCGCTCCCGCCTCTAGCATCCCAAAGATGTATTCATCATCATCAAAGGCTGAAAGCACCAATACCTTGACCGACGGATCGGCGCGACGCAGAGCTTCCAGCACCGGCACTGCGCCCGGCCCCGGCATTGCCACGTCGAGCAGTACAACGCCCGGACGCAGCCGGCGCGTCTGGCGGATCGTATCTTCTCCGTTGGCCGTCTCGCCCGTGATGATAAAATCATCCTCGCGTGCCAACCGGTTACGAATCCCTTCACGCACTACGGGATGATCATCGGCCAGCAGAATGCGAATAACTCCCATACTTTTTACCGGTGGAATGTAATAATCTTGGGGTTGCTTGTAGTTTATCATATCAGCTAATCACCTTCAAGGGACTGGAGGACAGTTTGAGCCTGTATCCCGGTACAGGTTGACCGAGCAATTCTCTGCCTTATATACACGATAACCCCTTAAAAGGTTCGCTCAATCGCTCCAACACAAGCGGTTGCTGGTGATGGCTCCAACTGCCCCTCGGTACAGGGTCAAACCGGTATCCAGTACAGGGTCAAACTGTTCCCTGGGACGTTGAAGCGCATCCTCTGGCGTGGTAGACTACGATCAAGCAAGGACCACTTTCTAGGTCAGAGCGGGACAGCAATACCTCGGCTGTCCCGCTCTGTGGTAAACGGTGCTTCAGCAATTCCCGTTATGGGGGGAAAGCAGGGCGCTTTACGCGGCAAAACAGACGCGATTTGGAAATCGCGGCTACAAAACGGGAATTGCTGACGATGTTTCCTACCATCCATATCGAAGGAGGTGATGGATATAAGAGTTCTGTTGCAAGAGATCGACTGTCCTGACAAAACCATTATCTACTAGGAGGAGAAAAATGTTCAAGAAAATCAGTTGGGCTGCCATTTGCGGACTGGTCATCGCCAGTATGTTGCTGGCAGCCTGCACTACCTCGCCGCCAGCGCCGGCAGAGCAGGTCGAGGTTACGCGCGTCGTGGCCGGCACGCCGGAGACGGTCGTTGTCACCGCCACGCCGGAACCGGAAGAGGCCGAGGAACCGCTGGAGGCGATCGCGCCCGAGTTCAAGAACCCCGACACCTACGTCATCATCGCCGGCGCGGGCGAGCCGGAGACGATGGACCCGCACTGGACCTACGAGACGGCCGGCGGCGCTGTCCAGGGCAACATCTACGAGGGCCTGATCTGGTTCAATAGGGAGCGCACCGACGAGTTCGTGCCGATGCTGGCCACTAGCTGGGAAGCCAACGAGGCTGGCGACGTGTGGACATTCAATGTCCGCGAGGGCGTCACCTTCCACGAGGGCGGTACATTGGAACCCCACGATGTGGCCTATTCGGTGCATCGCGCGTTGCTGCAGGACCGGATTGACGGCCCGCACTGGATGACACTGGAGGCCTTCTTTGGTCTGTACGCCATCGAAAGCCTGGCGATCCAGAATTATGCCGAAGCGCAAGGCATTGACCCAGAAAGCGACGCCTACGGCGAGTTGCTGTTCGATGACGTTGACGATGCTGCCCTGGTCACGACCTGTGAGATGGTCAAAGAAGCCCTCGTGGCAGATGATGAGGCCGGCACCGTCACCTTTAACCTCAATACGGCCACGCCCTGGTTCCTGGCCATGCTGACCAACACCTTCCTGGGCGCGACGCTGGATATGGAGTGGATGGTGGAGAACGGTGGATGGGACGGCTCGTGTGACACTTGGGTGGATTATTACAACCCGGTGGCGCAGGATACGATCCTGTTCGACCAGGCGAACGGCACCGGTCCCTACATACTGGATCACTGGACACCCGGCGAGGACACCGTGCTGGTGGCGAACGAGAACTATTGGCGCACTGAGCCGATATGGGAAGGCGGTCCCAGCGGCCCGCCCAGCATCAAGCGCGTGCTGATCCAGAACATCAACGAGTGGGGCACCCGCCGCGCCATGTTCGAGGCCGGCGATGCCGACACCATCTACGTCCCATCCCAGTACCGCCCGCAGCTCGAGCCGTACTACAAGACAGTCTGCTATCCCGACGAGAGCTGCGAGGAAGGCAATCCCGAGGGCTACATCCTGGCCTACCGCGATATGCCGGTACCCGCTATGACGCCGGCCCAGTTCAACTGGCAGATTGACGTCGAGGGCGGCAACCCCTACGTTGGCAGCGGCGAGTTGGACGGAAACGGCATCCCGCCCGACTTTTTCGGCGACATCCACGTGCGCAATGCCTTTAACTATTGCTTCGACTTTGACGCCATGATCGAAGCAGCCTTGAACGGCGAGGGTATGCAGGCACAAGGCCCGATCATCGCCGGGATGATGGGCTACCGCGAGGGTGAGGATCCGCTCTTCAGCTACGACCCGGTCAAGTGCGAGGAGGAGTTCAAGCTGGCCTTTGACGGGCAAGTGTGGGAGAGCGGTTTTTACATGCAGTTGGCCTACAACACCGGCAACGACACCCGTCGCCTGACCTCAGAGATCCTCAAGGCCGGCATCGAGGCGGTCAACCCCAACTTTAACATCTCCGTCGTGGGTATGCCGTGGCCGGTGCTGCTCAACAGCCGGCGCGCGCGCAAGCTGCCCATCTATGTCGGCGGTTGGCTGGAGGATTTCCACGACCCGCACAACTGGGTGCATCCTTTCCTGCACACTCAGGGCGGCTACGGGCGCGTGATCAATATGCATGAGGATATGGCGGCCGAGTTCGACGCCATGATTGAGGAGGCCGCTTCCTACACCACGGTGGAGGAACGCCGCCCGATCTATGAGGCGATCCAGCTCAAGGCGCAGGAAGAAGCGGTTGTCATCTGGATGTACCAGCCCCTGGGACGGTACCATTTCCAGGAATCGATCAAGGGCTTTTACTTCAACCCCGCCTACCAACAAAAGACCTACTCCTACATCTACGCCCTGTCCAAAGAAGCGCCGTAGCGCGTTCACTTACGAGGTGCGACGCACTTAAAAAGTGCGTCGCACCTTTAGGAGGCCATCCTATGACCACATATATCATCCGGCGCATCCTGATTTTGCCGGTCATTGTCTTGGGCGTCACTATGCTGATCTTTGCTATGCTTTCGCTCCTCACTCCCTACGAGCGCGCGTCACTTTACGTACAAGACGTTCCCAAGCGCCAGGGCGCCATCGAAGGCATCATCGAAAAATACGGACTAGATGACCCCATCCATATTCAGTATTACCATTGGATGATGGGCCAGAGGGACCCCGACACAGGCAAGGTTCAGGGAGGTATCCTGCGCGGCGACCTGGGTTTTTCCAAGACCGGGGCAAGTTCTGTCGCGGAGGTCATCGGCCGGCGCTTACCCGCCACGGCCGAGTTGGCGGTCTGGGCTGCCGTACCGATGATCGGCATCGGTATCGCGCTGGGCGTCCTTTCGGCGGTGCATCACAACAAGCTCGTGGATCAGGTTTTGCGCGTGTTCAGCATCGTCGGCTGGTCTATCCCCACTTTTGTGTTTGGCCTGGTCGTGTTGATGTTCTTTTACGCCAAGCTGGGTTGGTTCCCGCCGGGGCGGCTCTCGAACTGGGCGTCGCAGATCGTCCAGTCCGGCGCTTTTACCCGCTACACCCAGGTGAATACCCTGGACGCGCTGTTGAACTTGCGGCTCGATATCTTTTGGGACGCGCTCAAGCACCTGATCTTGCCGGTCACGACGCTGGCCTATCTCAACTGGGCCTATCTCCTGCGCGTCACGCGCTCCTCTATGCTGGATACATTGCGCCAAGACTATATGACCACGGCGCGCTCCAAGGGGCTGACGGAATCAATGGTGGTCTGGAGGCACGGGCTGGTCAACGCGCTAATCCCCATCATCACCATCGGCGGCCTGGTCTTGATTGGCCTGCTCAACGGCGTGGTGATCACTGAGACGATCTTTAACTATCCGGGAATGGGCTCTTTTCTGGCGCAGGCGGCTTTGTCTTTGGACGTCGTCTCGGTTCTCGGCATTACGTTCTTCAGTAGTGTGGTTCTGGTGGCCGGCAATTTGCTCGTAGACGTGCTCTACGGGTTCGCTGACCCCCGGATACGCTTAAAGTGAGGAATGTACGAATAAGGAAGGCGACACGATGAAAATTATCAAGAAATTACTGACCAACCCGACCTCTCTGACCGGAATTTTGTTGTTGTTTGCTTTTATGGTCATTGCCATCGGCGCGCCGTGGATCGCGCCGCCGCCGGAGAACGCGCGCGATCCGTACATGATTCCCCGCGATGGGTTCAGCACGACGCCAGAGCTTCCCAACGATGTTCATCCCCTCGGCACGACGGAAGGGCAATATGACATCTTCTATGGCGTGATCTGGGGTACACGTACGGCGTTCCGCATCGGCGTGGTGATCACCATTTTTACAGCCATCATCGGCCTGACCGTCGGTTCATTCTCTGCCTACTATGGCGGCTGGCTCGACGAAGTGCTCATGCGGGTCACGGAAATTTTCCAAGCCTTTCCCTTTTTGCTGGCGGCCATCACGCTGAGTTCGGTTCTACAGACGATCTATGGCCGGGGAGAGGCCGGCCCGCTAATGTTTTTGGCCAAGCTGCTGGCGCTGGTCACATTTGGGAGCAACCCCACAGAGAACGTTGACCCCATCCAACTACAGATTCTCACCGGCATGCTGGCTATCATCACCTTTGGCTGGATGACCTACGCGCGCGTGATCCGGGGCAATATCCTGGTGGTACGTGAGAAAGAGTACGCGCTGGCGGCGCGCACCATCGGCGCTGGCGATATGCGCATCCTGCTCCGCCACCTGCTGCCCAACGCCATCTACCCGGTGTTGGTCATTGCCTCAATGAACACCGGTTCCTACGTGTTGGCCTTTGCAGCCTTGAGCTTTTTAGGGTTGGGCGCGCAGCGGGGATATGCCGACTGGGGTCAGATGATCAACTTTGCCCGCAACTGGATTCCGTCGCTGGCAGACCATTGGCACATCGTGGCCTACCCTGGACTGGCCATCGTGCTGTTCGTGCTGGCGTGGAACCTGGTGGGCGACGTCCTGCGCGATACGCTCGACCCGCGCATGCGCGGAAAAGGGGTGTAGTGGGCAAGTGGGCAGGGGCGTTATACTCAAAACGGTCATAGAGTTGCATTTCCGAATGTCTGGAATTTGAGAGTCAACAGGCCGGCAAGTTCCTGTTTGTATTTCCCATCGGCTTTGGCGATACAGTCTCAGTAGATCCAAATTTCAGACCTCGGAGGTCTCGGAAGGTGACATTGGCAGCAAAATTGCTAGTTCTGACGGATTCTGTGGTTCAAGTCTGCGGAGCATAATCTCTCCTCCTCTGTGTTCCAGTGTCTTGCCCCCCCACAACTGAACCTACCCCCCTGCCCATCCAGTCGGCTTGATATGCTCCCCGCCGGATATAATTCTGCACGCCTCAGTCTCAATCATCCCCCTTTTCATCACTCCTTATCCCACTAACGCCCTATCACTGGTCCGCGTATTCTTCATTGCTGTAACCTCTCAAAGTTGGTTGACTGATGCGTACTATGTGTCCTATCTCTTGGTGGGGATAGCCGAGCGCCTTCAGGTACACTACCTCACAGCGTTTCCGTACTAATGGATGGGAATTGTACAAGTGCTCACGATGTAGTTCTTTGATCTCTTCCTCGGTAAATTCGATCCTGATCATCTCTCACCTCCCGCAACTTGATCGTAGGTAGAGACCAATTATAGCCACTGGCCAGAAAACCGCAAAATGATGTTGGGCTCACAAATGTAAGCCTGTGACCGTGGTTAGTATAGTGGTGCGGTTGTCCATATTGATGCGCAGAACTTTAGACATTTGTGTACCTAAAAAGATTTGATAGTGAGACATAAACCAAAAAGAGGCCGCCTCTGACCTGGCTCACGCGCCAGACCACGAGCCGCCTCCTTTGCAAACACGGCGGGCGTAGGGATCGCTCCCTAAACCTTGTCGCTCACCCGCCCCAGAGGGGACAAAGTGAGTCGGAGGAATATGGCAATTTCTTCTTTAATATACGCCAGATACGCCCGCTTGTCAAGTGTCAATCCCAGAGCCTTGTTGTAGCAGACTGACGCAACTATGTGAACGTCAATGTGTTTTAATTTATGCTTATCCTGAAAGGAGAACGATATGTTTCTAATAACTATAGCTACACTTGTTAGCGCCTACTTGCTAGGCTCAATTCCGTTTGGATTGCTCATGGTGCGCGTGACGACGGGGAAAGACGTGCGCGAGGTCGGCAGCGGTCGCATTGGCGGCACTAACGTCCTGCGGGCCGCCGGTCACTGGGTGGCGTTGCTCTCAGCGCTGTGCGACCTAGGCAAAGGGTTGGTCGCCGTATTGCTGGCGCGGGCTTTCGTGGGAACCCCCGTGATCGAGGCATTGGCCGGGTTGCTGGCTGTAGTCGGTCACAACTATTCTATCTTTATCGACTTTAAGGGAGGGGCCGGGACAGCAACCACTATCGGTGGAGCCATCGCGCTGTGGCCCTGGAATGGAGCTATTCTGATAGGTTGGGGAATCGCGATCGTCGTGACCACGCGTTACGCCTCGATGGGTTCCATTACTATCGCACTGTTACTCCCAGTCATCTACGCGCTGCGGGCCTGGTCGGTGGACGCACCGTGGAATTACCTCATTCACGGTCTGGGCACAGCGGCGCTGACGTTGTGGGCGCTGCGACCCAATATTGGGCGGCTGCGGGCAGGAAACGAGCGACGAGTGTCACTGGGCAAGAAAAAGGCAACTCACAATAACGGTTAGGCGCGTGAATCGAACAGTTCGTTACCAAATTGGTGAAAATCCAATCTGTGCCCTTCCGCGAGGGTGCAGAACCGTAGGCCCGAACCCGATGGTCAGTACACTGACACGGGGTAAGCACCCAG
>DUEK01000117.1 GCA_011192155.1 Thermoflexia bacterium | reverse complement strand
CCGCGCTCCCAGGCGGTCATCGGAACGCGGTCATCTTGACCGCAAAGGTGCGGGCGGGTTGTAAAGGCGAGGCAGTGCCTCGCCCCTTCCTCGGCAGGGATGCCCGCGCTCCCAGGCGGTCATCGGAACGCGGTCATCTTGACCGCAAAGATGCGGGCGGGTCCCACGCCGGAGCCGGATGGATGAGATGACAAATATCACGCATCAAGCGACGCCTTTCTCACTGGCGCAAACCGCCAACTTGTGGCAAAATGGATAATTGGAGAGAGTGGGTTTCCGCTTTAGCAAAAACGGTGGTAAAATAAGCCCGCTTGATTGAGAACTTTTATAACAAAGGAGAGAAATGGCACGAGAAAAAGTAATGATTGACGGTAATACCGCAGCAGCGACCGTCGCACACGCGCTGAATGAGGTGATTGCGATTTATCCCATCACCCCATCCTCGCCGATGGGCGAATTGGCCGACGCGCTATCGGCCAAAGGAAAGACCAACATCTGGGGCACCGTACCCGACGTGACCGAGATGCAGGCCGAGGCTGGCGCGGCTGGCGCCGTTCACGGCGCGCTGACCACCGGCGCATTGACAACCACGTTCACGGCCTCGCAGGGGCTTTTATTGATGGTCCCCAATATGTACAAGATAGCGGGAGAACTGATTCCCACCGTCTTCCACGTGTCGGCACGGTCAATCGCCTGCCAGGCGCTTTCGATCTTTGGCGACCACAGCGACGTGATGGCAGTGCGCGGCACCGGCTTTGGCCTGTTGGCTTCCGGCAGCATCCAGGAGGTCATGGACAACGCACTGATCACCACCGCCGCCTCGCTGGAAGCGCGGGTGCCCTTTGTGCATTTCTTCGAGGGATTCCGCGTCTCGCACGAGATTCAAAAAGTCGAAATGATCACCCAGGATGATATGCGCGCCGTGATGGAGGATGAATACGTTCTGGCGCATCGCGCGCGGGGGATGAATCCAGATAGCCCCGTCCTGCGCGGCACATCTCAGAACCCCGACGTCTTTTTCGCCGCCCGCGAGACGGTCAACAAGTACTACTTGGCCGCGCCCGACATTGTCCAAAAGTACATGGACAAATTCGCCCAGGCGGTGGGCCGCCAGTATCACCTGTTCGACTATTTTGGCGCGCCCGACGCCGAGCGCGTGGTGGTGATGATGGGCTCCGGCGCGGACGCCATGCAAGAGACCATTGAATACCTGGCGGCGCAGGGGGAAAAAGTTGGGCTGGTCAAGGTGCGCCTCTACCGCCCCTGGTCAAACCAGCACTTTATCCAGGCGCTGCCGGAGACGGTCAAGACCATCGCTGTGCTCGACCGCACCAAGGAGCCAGGCGCGCAGGGCGAGCCGCTCTACCTGGACGTGCGCAACGGTATCGGCGAGGCTATAGCCGAGGGACTGCTCGAACGCAAGGACTATCCGCTCATCGTCGGCGGGCGATATGGTCTCGGCTCTGGCGAGTTCAACGCCGGCATGTGCAAGGGTGTGCTTGATAATCTAAAGGCAAAGAAACCCAAGAACCATTTTACCATCGGCATCACCGACGACGTGACGTTCACCAGCCTGGAATATGATCCCTTCTTCTCCGCCGAGCCGGAAGGCGCGCACCGGGCCATGTTCTGGGGCCTCGGCTCTGATGGCACAGTCGGAGCGAACAAGAACTCGATCAAGATTATTGGCGACGCCACCGACAACTATGCCCAGGGCTATTTCGTGTACGACTCGAAGCGGGCCGGCGCGCGCACCATCTCGCACCTGCGCTTTGGCAAGTCCCCCATCCGCAGCACCTATCTGATCAACCGCGCCGACTTTGTGGCCTGCCACAACTTTAGTTTTTTGGAGAAATACGACATGCTCGGCCCCATTAAGGAAGGCGGCATCTTCCTGCTCAACAGCCCCTATGGGGCGGACGAGGTGTGGGATCATCTGCCCCGCGTGGTGCAGGAGCAGATCATTGCCAAGAAACTGGCCTTCTACGTCATTGACGCCTACGAGACGGCCAAAGAACTGGGACTGGGCGCGCGCATCAACACGCTAATGCAGGCCGCTTTTTTCAAAATATCAGGCATCCTGCCGGTAGACGAGGCCGTGGCCCTGATGAAGAAATTTGCCCAAAAGACCTATGGCAAGCGCGGCGACAAGGTCGTCCAGATGAACTATGACGCTATTGACGCCGGTATCGCTGGCGCCCAAGAGGTCGCGGTGCCGGACAAGGCGATCAGCACCATCGAGATGCCGCCGCCGGTGCCCGTGGACGCCCCCGAGTTCGTGCAAGAGGTGCTGGGCGAGATCATCGCCGGTCGCGGCGACAAGCTCCCCGTCTCCAAGTTACCCGCCGATGGCACCTACCCGACGGCCACCACCCAGTACGAAAAGCGCAACATCGCCACCGAGATTCCCATTTGGGAGCCGGACGTCTGTATCCAGTGCGCTACCTGCTCGTTGATCTGCCCGCACGCGGCGATCCGCATTAAAGCCTACGACCCCCAGGAGCTAGAGAGTGCGCCAGCGACGTTCAAGTCGGTGGACGCCCGCGGCAAAGCCTTCAAGGGCATGAAGTGGACGGTGCAGGTCGCGCCGGAGGATTGCACCGGCTGTGGCGCTTGTGTCTATAACTGCCCGGCTCGCAAGAAGGATGAGCAGGGCAACAAGACCGACGTGCGCGCCATCAACATGGCTGACCAGATCCCGTTGCGCGAGCAGGAGAATGAGAACTTTCAGTTCTTCCTGAACCTGCCAGAGACCGATCCGGCGCTCTTCAAGCGGGGCACGGTCAAGGGCAGCCAGCTTTTACGCCCGCTGCTCGAGTTCTCTGGCGCGTGCGCGGGCTGCGGCGAGACTCCTTACGTCAAGCTGATGACGCAGCTCTTTGGCGACCGGGCCATCATCGCCAACGCCACCGGTTGCTCCTCCATTTGGGGCGGCAACCTGCCCACCACTCCCTACTGCCAGCGCGAAGATGGCCGCGGCCCGACCTGGAACAACTCGCTGTTCGAGGACGCGGCGGAACTGGGAATGGGTATGCGGCTCACAGTTGACAAAATGACCGAGTATGCTCGCGAACTGCTCAACAAAGCGTACGAGTGCGAGTGCGCGGATTGCCAAAAGAACCACGCTCTCTTCGACGACATCAAGAACGCCGACCAGTCCACGCAAGAGGGAATCGAGTTGCAGCGCGGGCGTGTGGCCGCGCTCAAGAATGTCCTGGCGGCGTGCGGCGGGCACGAGCAGTTGCTCTCCGTGGCCGATTATCTGGTCAAAAAGTCGGTGTGGGTCTTTGGCGGCGATGGCTGGGCCTATGACATTGGCTACGGCGGACTGGATCACGTCATGGCCTCTGGCCGGAATGTCAACATCCTGGTGATGGATACGGAGGTCTATTCCAACACCGGCGGCCAGATGTCCAAGGCGACGCCGCTGGGCGCGGTGGCCAAGTTCGCCGCGGCCGGCAAGCCGATTGGCAAGAAGGACCTGGGGATGATGATGATGACCTACGGCACGGTCTACGTCGCCCGGATTGCAATGGGGGCGAGTTTGAACCAGACAGTGAAAGCCTTCGTCGAGGCCGAATCTTATGATGGCCCCTCGATCATCATCGCCAACGCGCACTGCATCATGCACGGCATTGATATGACCAAGGGACTAGAGTACCAAAAGATGGCGGTCGAATCTGGCGCGTGGCCGCTGTTCCGCTACGATCCGCGCCGCAAGGCCGAGGGCCGGAACCCGCTGATCCTCGACTCGAAGGAGCCGACCATTCCGCTGGAAGAGTACATGTATTCCGAGAACCGCTTCCAGATGCTCAAAAAGTCGAACCCGGAGCGGGCGGAAATGCTGCTCCAGGCGGCTAAGAAGGATGTGGCTGCCCGATTCAAGATGTACCAGCAATGGGCGGAGATGGACTAGATTCTATGGTGAGGTGAAATGCAGCCGCCCCGTGATCCAAATGGGTTACGGGGCGGTTTGTTTTGCTTTGCAGTTTCTGAGCCTGCTTAACCGACGCGCGCGCCAAGCACCTTGTAGACCACCACAGCCTCTTGCAGTCCCTTGACCGATACCGGCCCGATCTCTCGCGCCTGCACCTCGTTTCGTCCTGCTTGTTTGTAGCGCGGTTTCACAATCCGTAGATACTTTCGTTTTTCGTCTACTGTCATCGTTTCTTGTTTGGACATTTTTCCCTCCGGTGATATTATCATTTGAGGGAACCAAGAGCCTCGGGTGGCATTATACGTGAGGGAATACGGGGCTTGACGAAACTGAGGATCGTGGTATGATTGCAACAATTGGGGGCGTAGTGTAGCGGTTTAACATGCCGGCCTGTCAAGCCGGAGATCGCGGGTTCAAATCCCGTCGCTCCCGCTGTTACGATAGCCCGCCTCCCTTTGGGAGGTGGACTCTCGGAACCCAGCCGAGTGCTGGATGAGGGCATAACAAGCTTCCGTGG
>DUEK01000116.1 GCA_011192155.1 Thermoflexia bacterium | reverse complement strand
GGGGATCGGTGATCTGAACCGCATAAGAGCCACGCGCTTGCACGCGGGCCATACCCAGTATCGGGTCTTTGATGGTGATCGGCGTCGGCGTGCCCCACTTTAGGTCAGTGAACTCGCGCAGGCTGACGAAATAGACCTCGGCCTTGAACGGGGTATCACCGGAGAACGCTTTGCCGATCAAGTCCACCACGTAAGGGATGTTGGCTGTGGCGATCGTGTGAGAGCCGGGGCCAAAGACATCTAGCGAGCGACCGTCGCGGAAAAAGACCGCCGCCTGGCTATCGCGCACGATCACTTGCGAGCCGATCCGAAAGTCGCCGGAACCACGTTCGGGGATGCGATGCACCATCTCTGCGCCAGCTTCGTCTACGAATTGAACAATGTCGAAAATTCGCGCCATTTTGAATTACCTCCTTAGATTAAGCTAAAAACCTGTTTTCTACTGGCTTCCCAATATCAGATGCTCGCGCTGGTCGAACGTGCTGTTGGCCTCGCGGCAGATGTCTTGAACGATGCGGACCGTCTCGGCCAGTCCCTCGCCGACGGAGATGGCCTCCCGCAGCCGGTCGCTGGCCGCATCCAGCCGATCCACGTACTCGAACAGGGCCGCGTCAAAGTTATACATCTGTTCCAACTCGGCCTCGTTGACTTTGGCGGCGTCGAACATGCCAGAGTACCCGTAGGTGGCGAGCCGGACGCGGTCGGCAAAGGTCTGAAGTTGCGTCACCGCGCTGCCGACGTCGTCCAAAAAATCCATCTTGCCGTGATTGATCAACTCCTTCTGTACCACGTCGAGCTTGCGGCGCTGACCGGCCAGCTTTTCGGCCAACGTTTTGCGCAAGAGTTGATCCGCCTTGCGACTGGTTTGGCGCTTTTGATAACCGCCCCATCCGGGGATAAAGTCGGTTAGCTTTTCCAGCGCCGTGCGACTGCCCGTTACTTTTTCGAGAATGTCTCCCATTTGTAAGCCTCCTTAGCTTGTGGTGATTGCTCTTGTTTTGACTTTCACAATTATTACGCAACTTGCGCGTGTCAGGTTGTATCTTGGCTAATTGAGACCCGAAGGGTTTCAGAAAACCCTTCGGGTCAACCCGTCAGGAATATCTCCGCCCCACAGTAGGGGCACTCGACCACGCCCTTGCCGGCCAATTTCATTTCGCCGCTGCAACTGGGGCATTTGTTCCCGCGCAGTTGAGCCGCGTCGCGGGAGTGGAGCAGCCCCTCGTCCCAGTTGATGTAACCGGCGAACAGTCCCTTATTCACCAGATCGTAGACCCACGCTTTGACCTGATCGCGGCTGGCGTTCAGTTCCAGGGCCGCGTCGGAGATTCTGACCTGGCCTTGAGCCTGCACCATCCCCAATAACTTGCGCTCTTTCTCGACCTCGGCGAACTCGGCCGCTTCCCGTTGACCTTTGACGAGCATAAAGACGCCCACGCCGACGAGGGGAGCGGCCAAGATAAAGGCGATCCCTAATCCCAGTATCGGAGCGGCCAGGTTGGTATAGTTATCAGAAGCGTAACCCGCGCCGACCCACAACACGCTTAACAGGCAGACGCCCACTCCAACGACGACGAGGATCAGCCCGATAATTTTGCCTGTGTTCATTATCCAAACCCTCCGCCGCCGCCGCCTCCACCCCCGCCGCCGCCTCCACCTCCACTGCTGCCCGAACTACTGGGGGAGCTAGAGAGTGTGCTGCCGGCTGTGTTGAGCATCGAGGTAAGTCCATCCGACATGCTCTGTAGCCCGCCGGCCATACCATCGGACATTTGTTGGAGCGAGGGCGCGCCGCCGCTACTCACTGCTCTGCCCATGCCAGATACCTGCCGCCCGCCGCCGGTCGGGATATACCACAGCGGCATCGGTACGTAGGCCGTCTGCGTTGCCTCCAGGCGCGAGAACTTGCGCACCCAGCTCCGATCCAGCCCAAAGGCGATGGCGTAGGGCAGGTATTTCTCAAACTGGTCGGCGGCCTGGCTCAGGTCGGTGTAACGCTCAATCTCGTCCAGGTAGCGCTTAAAGGCGTTCCACCAGGCGGCCTGCTCGGCGCCTTTGCGCGTCTTGGCCGGCATCCATTGCCCCACGATCATTATCCAGATGGCGGTGACGCCTATCCCAATCGCCGGGCAGACCATCATAGTGGTGTATTCGAACAGGTACATGGACGCGCCCAGGCCGCCAAAGATGGTGATCATCAACAGCACAAACCCCGTGGCGGTGTGCCGCTGGCGGGTCTTTTCGGGGCTGGCGCGAAAATACTTGCGCTTGACCGTCTCTCTATAAAGCTGTTCCTTGATCTTGGGAACGGCCTTGTAGAACTTGTTTTTCAGGGATGACATGCGCCGCTTGCTGCGCCGCCCTAACAGTTTGCGTAACAGCGTGCGCTCGTAGAGCAGCAGGTCGTCGGCGCTCTTTTCGGTGCGACGAAAGATAAAGTCAAAACTGGTTATTCCAAAAAAGCCGGACTTGCGTTCCTCTTCGATGGTGAGGTATCCGCGCCGCGCCAGATCCACCATCGTGGCGATAATGTCCTGCATGTCGGCTTTCTCGTCCACCAGCGTGCCGGCCACGCCGGGCGGATCGTCACCGGGAGGCTCTGGCAGGTAGGCCGCCGGCAGTACGACCTGGGGATCGCGCCCGCGCAGGTACCACATCAGCAAGAGAGCAAGTGGGCCGCCCAGCAACAGGATCGCCCCCGTGAGGGCCAGTCCCAGGTCGAGCCACGCTTTGGCGTCGCTGCTTTCCCACTCGGCTTGACGGTCGTAGGCCGCCTGCCAACTGGGCGCGGCTCCCTGCACGATGCCGTGCGGGAACTGCACGCGCACTTCGAGTTCTTGCCCAGCATCAAGCGTCTCTTGAGCCGTGAAAGAGATCGTGTCACTGCCTGTACCTTCTATCGTTGCCTCGGCGCCGTAAGCGAACACAGGGTCGCCCGTTGCGCCCGGCGGCAGTTGGACCGTGACGGTGGAATTGTGGACGGAGAAATCACGGTCGGCATAGACCGCTTTCCAGAATAGTTGATCACCGCCCTCATAGTAGCGCAGCCCGCCGTGGACGGTGTAGCGCAGGGTAAAGGTGTGGGTAGTGTTAGATGTGTAGGGAAAGTACCACTTGACGATAAAGTCCCCTTCGTCCGTATAGGTCTCGAATGTGTACTCCCCGCCGTGGCCCTGCTCGTACTGCCGGCTGCTCTCCCATACCTCCACGTCGCTGATGCGCTCCAGCCGGCTCATCGGGATGTTGCGATAGCCAAAGTGAAAGTCCCCGCTGGTAAAGACGATTTCTTGTATTTCCTCGACGATGAAATCGCCGTTGGGGAGGACTTTTATGTTCACGTCAAAGCGTTCCCAGTAAAAGGACTTGCTTTGAGCGCGAACCGCCCCGGTCAGCGACAATGCTACTATTAGGGCCAGCAGTAGAATCCAGTGGAAGCGTTTCATAGATGCACACTCCTTTGTGGCGTGACTTATTATAGTGTAATTTCTATGAAAAGGGAAGCGTGATTGTAACCGTCTAACGAAGCTTCGCCTCAAACCGACGAGTCATTGGGACACGGACAAACACGGACTGCGTACACGGCTTTTTTCCTTATCCGTGTTTTGCCGTGTTCTTCCGTATCTTGTTTCATTTGTAAAGAATTTTGGACCTCAAAGGTTCAGGCGGGGACGTTTTTCTTACCGCAGAGATCGCTGAGGTCGCAGAGTCGGGCGAAAATATCATCTCGCAGAGATAAAATGAGAAAGCTTGGCGTGCTCTGCGGTAAAAATCATACGGGTGCGTTTAATTTCGGTTAAAAGTAGGCGCGGTTTCCATACGCGCGCTATGGAAAGC
>DUEK01000115.1 GCA_011192155.1 Thermoflexia bacterium | reverse complement strand
GTCTGCTGTACCACGTTGTTTCAGTGGATGAGGACAGGCTCTTATCCTGCGAACCCGGGTCTGTATCTTGGTGAACCTCTGTCGCCCCCGCTGGTTGCCCCTTTTGCTTCTGGCCGACAATGCCCTTCTCCTGGCTTTGCTACCTCCCAGAGGTGGCAAGTCGCTGCGTAGGCCCGGGCTGGCGGGAGGCGAGGAGTACGTCGAAAGAGTGAGAAAGAGGCCTGCTTCTCCCCAAAGCCAGCCGATAGAGGTCTGAAGAAACCTCAGCCTCTAACTTGTATCCCCCAGACAGCCACAGGGCGTGCCCATCAGGCGGGCGAGCTTGCTCTTTATTCAATTGGAGATGTGCGAAAAATAGGCTTGGGAATGAGACCTGCTACTTGCAACCTGCAAACTTGCTGCTCTGAAATGCTTGACGCGATAGTGCTTTGTGGTAAAATAAGCGAGTAGATGCCCCCATCGTCTAGCCTGGTCTAGGACACGGGCCTTTCAAGCCCGCGACAGGAGTTCGAATCTCCTTGGGGGCACAGGACATACCCAAGCCCTGGCGATAAGCCGGGGCCTGTTGCGTTGAGGGGGAAATGAGATCGCCGGATGATACTGCTCTTGAGGTCGTCGTTGGCCGATTGCTAAAGCAGCGCGCGTTTACTTTGGCATTGGCTGAATCTTGTACTGGCGGCCTCATCAGCCACCGCGTTACCAATGTTCCTGGCAGTTCTGGTTATTACCAGGGCGCTGTTGTCGCTTATTCCAACGAGATCAAAGAACTGGTTCTCCAAGTTCGACGCGATACGCTGCATTGCTATGGCTCGGTGAGCGAACGCGCCGCGCTGGAGATGGCGCGAGGTGTGAGGTGCGCCTTGCGCGCTGACATTGGCCTGTCCGTGACTGGCATCGCCGGGCCGGGCGGCGGCACGCCGGAGAAACCTGTGGGACTAATCTACATATCATTGGCTGCGCCAGATGTCGAAAGGGTGGAGCGCTATGTGTGGAATGGAAACCGCTGGGAGAACAAGACCCGCTCGGTTGAGGCGGCGCTTGGTCTATTACGTCGCTATCTGGAAGGTCGGTTGTGATGGCTGCCGGTGAAGAAACTGCCGTCGAAGCGCATTTTAGCCCAACGGGCGCAATCTCTCCCCGACGCTTTACCTGGCGCGGCAGCACTGTGGCGGTGGAGGGCATAGGCCGTTGCTGGAAAGAGGTGGGCAAACGGTGCTTTGGTGTTCTTGCAGCAGGCGGGCGACACTTTGAGCTGCGGCTGGATGAAAAGACCCTCCGCTGGCAGGTTTCTAGCGTTTTGGCATCTAGGATTGTTGCGTGAGGCATTGATGCGAGTTGGCGCTATGTTACTCAGGAGAGGCGCACAAAGCGGTTTGCGCCCTTTTGACCCCTACCGTGATTTTAGATCGGTCGTCGAATTAATAGCCGTTGCCTTTGGTGATAAACTGACCCCTGCCGGTCAGGCGTCGCTAGCCGAGATGCGCCGTATTGCCCGCTGGGGACCGTTGCTAGGGTGGCTCTACTGGCCCAGGTGGAACAGCGTGGCGGCTGCGCCGGGTTTCGTATGGGTCGAGGAAGGGCGGGTGGTAGGGAATGCTTCGCTTCGCCGTGCGGCGGAGCGAGGCGGTTTCTTTATTGGCAACGTGGCTGTCCACCCCGATTGGCAAGAGCGTGGTATTGCAGGCCAGCTTATGAAAGCGTCGCTTGGTGAGATTGACGCGCGCGGCGGTCGTTGGGCGGGATTGGAGGTGCGGGCCGATAACCAGATAGCCCGGCGACTCTACGAGCGCCTGGGTTTTCAGGAAATTGGCAGGACGGTGCAAATGCTACGACCGGCGGGCTTGCCGTGGGTCCGCAATCTACCGCCGCCCCCCCCCCTCTTGCCGCGCCGAGGGCATCGTCGTGATGGTGCAAGGTTGATTGAATTGGCGCGATCTATTGTTTCCCAGGCTCATCGCCCGCTACTGGAATTACGAAGGAGAGATTACCAACCAGGCTTGGAACGTACTCTTGACCTTTGGTTTGAGGGGCGGCGCGAGTTTTGGTGGGTACTGGAGGAGAACAAAGTAATCTGTGGAGCAGTACGGGCATTGCGCGAGCGCGGACATCGGCCAGATCGGTTGGAGATTTTGGTAGCGCTTGGGCATAGCGGTTATTTAGAATCTGTGCTGGTGCAGCAGGGTATGGTTAGCCTGCATGGGGGTTCCAAGAAGATGATCGAAACGGTACTGATGGCCCCTACTAAACCGTTGATTGATGCATTGAAGGGATATGGCTTTCAGAAAAGGCGTGTGTTGGTGCAGATGCGAAGAAGCCCCTCACATTCTGGGGCAAGTTAGCCTGGTGGGTTTTAGGCCTTTTTAAAAGCTGTTTCTAGTAGCTCATGCACTTGTGGATTTTCTTGGAATACAAGACAAAGCAGGCCCCCCGGAAAGTTCCAGGGGGCCTGCAGCCAAGGAAAGGAGGAGAAGTTGGCTTTTCAGCCAACTACCCGACCCGCATGATAATGCAAGATGAGTATATAGTGTAGTGACTAATGGCACGTTTTTGAGGTGATGAATTTCTATCAGGAAGGGTGCGCGAATAGTGAGTTTTTCGGCCGATTGGGAAAAGGGTGAGCGACATCTGGTGATCGGGGCGAGTCATTTTTGACAGATGTAGCTTTCGTGTTATAATTACCTTTCGCTTTTTCAAGTTGTTTTACAGACTCAGTAGATCCAAAGTGTTACGACAACAAGACCTCGGAGGTCTCTCGAAAGCGTCTTTGCCGGTAAAAACGGGCGCAATCTAAGCAATTTTGCTGCCAATGTCACCTTCCGAGACCTCCGAGGTCTGAAATTTGGATCTACTGAGACTTGTTGCAGACTTAATGAGGAAAGATGAGGAATGGCCTATCTAGGAAGTAAATCCTACGCACGTACTGTTGGCGCGGAGAGATTGCCAAGATTGATAGAAGTTCAACTTGAGTCCTTTCGTTGGCTTCAGGAGGAGGGGCTGACACAACTCTTTGATGAACTTTCCCCTATTGAGAGTTTCCATGGCAATCTAAGTCTGTACTTCCCTGGTTCCAAGGCCAGGGAAGCTCATTTTGATCTTGGCTATCGTTTTGGCGACTCCAAGTACGAGGCGAAAGAATGCCTTGTACGCGATATCACGTATGCAGCTCCGTTGTATGTTCAAGTGATGCTCGACAATCGGGAGACGGGAGAGATTGTCGAGTCGGAAATCTTCCTCGGCGACTTTCCGCTGATGACGGACGATGGTACTTTTATCATCAATGGTACGGAGCGAGTTGTTGTCAGCCAGTTGATTCGCTCTCCTGGTGTCTATTTTGATGTTGAGGAAGATCGGAAAACAGGCCGGCGTCTCTGTGCTGCCAAGATGATCCCTGATCGTGGCGCCTGGCTAGAGTTTGAGACTCGCAAATCCAACTATATCAACGTCAAGTTCAACCGCAAGCGCAAAATACCCGTCACCATCCTTTTGCGGGCTTTGGCGGCAGTGGATGACCAAACGGGGACCAACCCTCTTGGCGAGGGAACCGATGAGGAGTTGCTGGCGCTTTTCCAGGACGCCGACACCAACCCCAACCATTCGTATATCCCCACGACTATCCGTCAGGAACCGGACTGGCAGCCCAAAGGTGGCCGCACGTTGGCTGAAGAAGCACTGGTTGAGTTCTATCGCCGTATGCGTCCTGGCGACCCAGCTAAATTAGATAAAGCGCGCGAGTACTTGGAGCAGCAACTTTTTGACCCGCGTCGCTACAATCTGAAGCGGGTGGGACGTTACAAATTGAACCAGCGCCTTGGTTTCAATATAGACCTTGAGCATCGTACCGTTACCAAGCAGGACTTGATAGCCGTGGTGGAGCGCATAATTCGCATCAACAATGGCATCGAAGATGCTGACGATATTGACCATTTGGGTAACCGCCGCATCAAGACAGTGGGCGAATTGGTCCAAAACAAGTTACGGGTCGGCCTGCGCCGCATGGAGCGGGTGGTGGTAGAGCGTATGTCCATTCGTGAGTCTGACGCCTTGACTCCAGTTAACTTGATCAACATTCGACCGGTTGTTGCGATCATCCGCCAGTTCTATGGCTCTAGCCAGCTCTCTCAGTTTATGGAGCAAACCAATCCATTGGCAGAACTGACCCACAAGCGCACGCTTTCGGCGCTAGGGCCGGGTGGGTTACGACGCGAGCGAGCTGGTTTTGACGTGCGGGACGTTCACTATAGCCACTATGGGCGTATTTGCCCCATCGAGACTCCCGAGGGCCCCAACATCGGACTGATTGGTCGCCTGGCGACCCATGCTCGAGTCAATTCCCTGGGCTTTATCGAGACTCCTTATCGCAAGGTTATCCGTACGGTAGAGCCGACAGCCGAGGCGCTCGTTGGCCAGACATTGCGGGAAGACGTGGTGGACACTGGGAGCGGTGACGTGGTGGCCGAGGCGGGCACGGAGGTGACTCCTGAACTGGCGGACCAGATTGCTACCCTGGAACTCGTGGAGGAGATTCCCATAGCGCCGGTGGTGAGCGATGAATCTGTTTACCTCTCAGCCGATAAGGAAGAGCATTACACGATTGCACAGGCAAATGCCAAGCTGGATGAGAAAGGGCACTTTGTGCAGTCGCGTATCTCGGCTCGTCGCGCCGAAAAGTTTTTGTTTGCTGCGCCTGAGAGGATTGATTACATTGACGTCGCTCCTTGCCAGATCGTAGGAGTTTCGGCTGCCCTAATTCCCTTCCTGGAGCACGACGATGCCAACCGAGCGCTTATGGGTTCCAATATGCAGCGACAGACGGTGCCACTCATTATACCCGAAGCTCCTATTGTAGCTACTGGGATGGAGTGGCGGGCGGCGCTTGATTCGGGGCAGGTTGTGCTGGCTGAAGAAGATGGAGAGGTTGTCAGCGTCGCAGGTGACAAGATCACGATTCACCACACTGATGAGGTACGCACCTACTCTCTCCGCAAGTACCAACGTTCCAACCAGAGCACCTGTATTGATCAACGGGCTGTCGTTCACAAGGGGCAGCGAGTGCGCAAAGACCAGGTGCTTGCTGATGGCTCCTCGACTGAAGGAGGAGGGCTGGCGCTGGGGCAAAATGTACTTTGTGCTTTTATGTCTTGGGAGGGTGGGAACTTTGAGGATGCTATTCTCATTAGCGAACGGATGGTACAAGCGGACAAGTTTACGTCTATCCACATTGAGGAACACGAAGTGGAAGCGCGAGACACCAAGCTTGGCCCTGAAGAGATCACTCGAGACATCCCTAACGTGGGTGATGAAGCATTGAAGGACTTGGATGAGGAGGGAGTCATCCGCATTGGAGCGGAGGTAGGGCCTCTGGATATTCTGGTGGGCAAGATCACGCCCAAGGGCGAGAAGGAATTGAGCCCTGAGGAGAAACTGCTGCGCGCCATCTTTGGCGAAAAAGCTCGCGAAGTGAAGGACTCCAGCTTGCGTTTGCCCCATGGCGAGCGGGGCAAGGTAGTGGACGTCAAGGTTTTTGACCGGGAGGAATATCGAGATCTCAAGACCGGTGTGGAAAAGATGGTGCGCGTCAGTGTGGCTCAGATGCGGAAAATCACCGTGGGCGACAAGATGGCGGGCCGGCATGGGAACAAAGGCGTTATCTCCCAGGTGGTGCCGGTGGAGGATATGCCTTTCCTGGCCGATGGTACTCCGGTTGATTTGATTTTGAATCCTTTGGGCGTGCCGGGGCGTATGAACATCGGACAGATTTTAGAAACGCATCTGGGATGGGCCGCTCATCGGCTTGGATTTCATGCCATCACGCCAGTGTTTGACGGCGCAAAAGAGGCCCAGGTAGAGGCGGAACTGGCGCGGGCCTGGCTCATAGACCGTGCTTGGAGTGAGATCACTGAGCGTGCGTGGGCTTGGCTGAAGGCCCAGGATTACCCCCTGGAGACGTTGAGGGACGATAAAGAGGCGCGTCGCTTATACGTCGTTGCCTGGCTGACGGAACGTGGTTACGACACAGATCAATTGATTACAGAACATATCTATGCTCGCCGCTCCGTGTTACGCGAGTGGTTGCGGGAGAGAGGCTATGAGCCAGATGAGTTACTCTCTTTTGAGGATGATGCGCGACCATTAACCGAACGGGCTATAGCCGGTCATAAGGCGAGAACAGCTTGCCTGCGAGTCTGGTTGGAGGATCGTGGTCAAGAAGTGAGCGGCCTGGATGATAAAGCCGTGGAATCATTAGCTACACAGGTGAGCCTGAATGCTTCCGATCCCCTGCCGATTTTGGGCAAGATGGCCCTCTACGATGGCAAGACTGGCGAGCCGTTCGATCGACCGGTGACTGTAGGTCAGGCATATATGGCAAAACTGCATCACTTGGTCGTGGACAAGGTGCACGCTCGCTCTACGGGGCCTTATAGTTTGGTGACGCAGCAGCCGTTGGGTGGCAAGGCCCAATTTGGAGGTCAGCGCTTTGGTGAGATGGAGGTATGGGCGCTGGAGGCCTACGGCGCTGCCCACGTGCTGCAGGAGATGCTCACGATCAAATCAGACGATGTGCAGGGCCGAGTTAAGGCTTATGAGGCTATTGTTAAAGGGGAGCCTGTTCAGGAACCGGGGGTTCCGGCTTCTTTCAAGGTATTAGTGAAGGAACTGCAAGCCCTGGGGTTGGCGGTAGAAGCCGTCACCCAGGACGGTGAAGTATTATACTTTGGCAAGGGTGAGGAAAAGGCCAAGCCGCCTAGATTGGGTATGGGGCTTTTGAGTTTTGGGCAGCCGAGACGTTAGCGTGGTCTTATGAGTGACCGAGTAGATTGGGTTCTCTGGTTTGGTCTATTTGACTTTCCAAAAAATCGTGGTAGAATGTATAGACGGATGGTAGCTAGAAACCCTGCTATCCGGTTGACATTAAAGAAATTTGTCACTTTTTGGGAGGCCATCGGTACGGGTGGATGGCCTTCTTCACTGAGTTTGTGGAGGTAGAAAACGTGCCCACCATCAATCAGTTGGTTCGCAAGGGGAGAAAGCCCAATCCACGCAAGTCTAAGGCGCCGGCTTTGCAATACACTTTCAATTCCTTCAAGCAGCGACGTGCTGTGAGCCCAAAGGGATCGCCGCAGAAGCGTGGTGTATGTACACAAGTGCGCACGATGACGCCCAAGAAGCCCAACTCTGCGTTGCGAAAGATTGCCCGCGTGCGGTTGACCAATGGTATTGAGGTGACTGCTTACATCCCGGGCGAGGGGCACATGTTGCAGGAGCACTCGGTCGTATTGGTGCGAGGTGGACGTGTCAAGGACTTGCCTGGTGTGCGGTATCATCTAGTCCGTGGTGCTATTGATGCGACAGGCGTGGATGGACGCTCTCGGCGGCGCTCCAAGTATGGGACCAAGCGTCCTAAGAAGTAGAAATTAAAGCAGGTGAATTATGCCTCGACGGTATCGCCCTCCTAAGCGAAAAGTTGAACCTGACGTCCGCTATGGTAGCGTGATGGTGGCTCGACTTATCAATAGGATTATGAAGTATGGAAAGAAGAGCGTAGCGACTCAGATTATGTACGACGCGATGGGTATTGTTGAGGAGCGGGCGAAGAAACCTCCTTTGGAAGTGCTGGAAGAAGCGATGAGGAACGTCGCTCCGGTGTTGGAGGTCAAACCTCGTCGCGTGGGAGGCTCCACGTATCAGATTCCGGTGGAGGTGGCGCCTCATCGTCGGGATAGCCTGGCAATGCGCTGGATACTGGCTGCCGCTCACAATCGCCCCGACAAATCTATGGCCCAAAAACTGGCCAGCGAGTTGATGGACGCGGCGCGCGGATCCGGGGCGGCAGTTAAAAAGAGAGAAGATACACACCGGATGGCTAAGGCCAATCGCGCCTTTGCCCACTATCAGTGGTGATAGACTTGATGCGTAAAACGTAATTACGTTTTACGTTTTACGGCAATGGACAGCACGCATTCTCTGAGCCGCATACGGAACATTGGTATCATCGCTCACATTGATGCGGGCAAGACGACGACGACAGAGCGTGTCCTGTTTTACACCGGTCGTACCCACCGTATTGGTAATGTGGACGAGGGTACAACAACTACAGATTGGATGGCTCAAGAGCGTGAGCGAGGCATCACGATCACGGCGGCGGCAGTGACTTGCTTCTGGCGGGATCATCAAATTAACATTGTGGATACGCCAGGACACATTGACTTTACGGCTGAAGTGCAACGTAGTTTGCGCGTCCTAGACGGCGGTGTTGTCGTCTTCGATGCAGTGGTCGGAGTGGAGCCACAGTCGGAGACGGTGTGGCGGCAGGCGCAACAATTTGGCGTGCCTTTGGTCGCTTTTATTAACAAAATGGACAAGCTGGGCGCTGACTTTGCTCACGCGGTCGAGACGATCCGCAAGCGATTAGCCGCTAATCCGGTCGCTATTCAATGGCCCATTGGCAGCGAGGCCAATTTTCGAGGAGTGGTGAACCTGCTACAGATGCAGGCTGTCGTTTGGGCGGATGACCTGGGGATGTCGCCTGAGATTAGGGAGATACCGCCAGAGTTGAGGGAAACAGCACTCGAGGCGCGCGAGCGAACCATAGAGCAGATCATTGAAACCGACGATGAGCTAATGATGCTCTATCTGGAAGGGCAGGAAATCTCGGTAGAGCGATTGCAGCAATCGCTCCGGCGAGCGGTCTTGTCTGGGCAGTTGAACCCGGTCTTGTGCGGCTCGGCGCTGCGGAATAAGGGAGTCCAGCCATTACTGGATGCGGTGGTAGATTACTTGCCATCGCCACTGGATATCCCCCCGGTAGAGGGAATCAATCCCTACACTCAGAGTGTGGAGACTCGGTCCGCTGATCCGAGCGAGCCATTTGCTGCATTGATCTTTAAAATTGCGAGTGATCCTTACGTGGGCCGGTTGGCATATTTTCGAGTCTATTCTGGAAAGGTTAAGGTAGGCTCAAGAGTGAGTAACGTTGCCAAGCGGCGCAAGGAGCGCATCAACAAGTTGCTTCGCATGTTTGCCGACCACCGGGAGGAAATCCAGGAGTTGGGTGCGGGGGACATTGGCGCAACGTTGGGGCTGAAGGATACTTTCACCGGCGAGACGCTGTGTGCGCCTAATGGTCCAATTGTCTTGGAGTCAATCACCTTTCCTGAGCCTGTTATCTCGGTGGCGATTGAGCCGAGAACGGCGGACGATCAGAAGCGGTTGTCCGAAGGGCTACAGAGGCTGGCTGAAGAAGACCCTACTTTTGTGGTACGGGTTGACGAGAATACTGGCCAGACGCTCATCTCTGGGATGGGGGAGTTGCATCTGGAGATTTTGACCGACCGTCTGATGCGGGAGTTTGGTATTGAAGGACGTGTGAGCCGTCCGAGGGTGAGTTTCCGTGAGACTATCACGCAGCAGGCTGAAGGCGAGGGAGTGTTCGAACGGCAGACTGGTGGGCGGATGCATTTTGGGCACGTGTGGCTGGCGGTGGAACCTTTGCCTACTGGGGAAGGATTCTTCTTCGAGAATGCTACGTGGGGCCGAACTTTGCCCCAGGAGTTTGCTGAAGCGGTCGAGCGGGGTTGTCGCGAGGCGATGGAAAGTGGCGTGTTAGCCGGCTACCGGTTGGTAGATGTGAAAGCCCGCTTGCTTGATGCGGAGTTGGACGAGGAAACGTCCTCGGAACTTGCCTTCAAGGTGGCCGGTGCGCTGGCTTTCGATCAGGCAGTAGAAAAGGCTGGCCCGGTTTTGTTGGAACCGGTGATGGATTTAGAGACGGTTGTGCCTGATGATTACATCGGCGAAGTGATGGGCGATTTGAACGCTCGCGGAGCCGAGATCAGGGAGGCCGCGTCTCGGGTGGGCGGGGTGCGGGCTGTACGGGCCTTTGTCCCGTTGGCAAAGATGTTTGGGTATGCCACCGACCTGCGCAGCTTGACGCAGGGGCGGTGCAGCTTTACGATGGAGTTCGATCATTACGCAAAGGTAAGTCAAAAACGGATGGACGCCATTGTGTATGGTGGAGGTTGGTAGGAGGCGACCGGAATGGTCGCACACAGTTAGATCATCCGAAAAGGAGCGAAAAATGGCAAAAGAAAAGTTTGAACGTACAAAGCCACATGTCAACGTGGGCACCATTGGACACATTGACCATGGTAAGACGACCCTCACGGCGGCACTAACCAAAGTACTTGCTCTTAAAGGGTACGCCGAGGCCAAGAATTATGATGAGGTGGCAAAGGCGGACGCAAAGATGTTCCGTCGTGATGCAACCAAAATCCTGACTGTGGCTATTGCGCACGTTGAGTACGAGACGGAAAATCGGCACTATGCCCATATTGATTGCCCCGGTCACCGGGACTATATCAAGAACATGATCACTGGTGCGGCGCAGATGGATGGGGCAATCCTGGTCGTCTCGGCCGCAGATGGTCCGATGCCACAAACGCGGGAGCACGTGCTCCTGGCTCGCCAGGTGGATGTACCGGCCATCGTGGTCTTTTTGAACAAGGTGGACTTGATGGATGATCCAGAGTTGCTGGAACTGGTCGAGTTGGAGTTGCGGGAATTGCTCGATGGTTATGGTTTCCCCGGCGACGAGACGCCCATCGTGCGCGGAAGCGCCCTCCATGCATTGCAGAGCGAGAGCGACAACCCTGACGCGCCCGAGTACCAGTGTATCTGGGAACTGATGCGCGTGGTTGATGACTACATTCCCACGCCGGAACGTGATGAGGAAAGGCCGTTCTTGATGCCCGTTGAGGATGTTTTCTCGATCAAGGGGCGTGGCACGGTTGTCACCGGTCGTGTGACGCGCGGCATTATGAAGCCTATGACCAAAGTCGAGATCGTGGGTCTACAGGAAGAAACTCGAGAGACCACGGTGACCTCAATGGAGATGTTCCACAAGATACTCGACGAGGTCAAGGCTGGCGACAACGCGGGCTTGTTGCTGCGAGGTGTGAATCGGGACGAGGTGGAGCGCGGTCAGGTCATAGCGATCCCCGGCAGCATTCATCCTCACCGGCACTTTATGAGCGAGGTATATGTGTTGCGCAAGGATGAGGGCGGGCGTCATAAAGCTTTCTTTACTGGCTATCGCCCGCAGTTCTACATCCATACTATGGACGTGACGGGAGAAATCACATTGCCAGAGGGAGTCGAGATGGTGATGCCGGGCGACAACGTTAACCTGGAGGTGCAGTTGATCGAGCCAGTCGCTGTCGAGAAAGGCTCCCGGTTTGCCATTCGCGAGGGCGGCCTGACAGTTGGTCACGGCGTCATCACAGGTATTTTGGACTAGGTAACCAAGTATGGCTAAGCAGAAGATTCGCATTCGGTTGAAGGCTTACGATCATCGCGTACTTGATGACTCGGCCAGCCGCATAGTGGAAACGGCAGAGCGCACGGGCGCTACAGTGGTGGGGCCTGTGCCTCTTCCTACCAGGATCGAGCGGTTTACTGTGCGTCGCTCGCCTTTCGTTGACAAGGATTCGCACGAGCATTTCGAGATCCGCACTCACAAGCGGCTGATCGACGTCGTTGAACCGGATAACAAAACCATCGACTCTCTGATGCGGTTGAATCTGCCGGCCGGCGTAGATATCGAAATAAAGCTGTAATAAGGTTGGAGGCGGGTTTAAGAACAAGGAGGAGGGAGCAATAGAGTTCCGCTCTCTCCTCCAAAATTGTACCTCTTGTAGGAGGAATGATGCGGCCCGTGGTTGGGTGTCGGCAGTTCCTGGGAGTGTGTTGGTGTGAAGACAATCTTGGGTAAAAAAGCTGGAATGACGCAGATATTCAATGATCACGGTGAGGCCGTGCCCGTGACGGTTATTGAGGCGGGGCCGTGTTACGTGACTCAGGTAAAGACACTTGAGCAGGACTCGTATCGTGCTGTTCAATTGGGCTTTGAAGAAGTGAAGCCGCAGAGGTTGAGCAGCGGTGAGAAGGGACATTTGGCACACAGCGATTTGCCCACGCTGCGTCACTTGCGAGAGTTTGAGTTGCGAGATGAAGAAATCGAAGAGGGGCAGCAAGTCCTGGTGGATATTTTCGAGGTGGGTGACTGGGTGGATGTGGTCGGTACCTCGAAAGGACGCGGCTTTGCCGGCGTGGTCAAACGGTATGGATTCGGCGGCGGCCCCAAGACGCACGGGCAGTCGGATCGGCAACGCGCGCCGGGTTCCATCGGCGCTTGCGCTTATCCGGGTCGGGTGTGGAAGGGGAAGCGAATGCCGGGTCGTATGGGCGGCGTGCGTGTGACGGCTCAGAACCTGCGTGTCGAGTTGGTGGATCCGGAGCGGAACCTGCTGGCGGTGCGCGGCAGCGTGCCAGGGGCTAAGGGCGGGTTGTTGATGGTTAAGCAGGCTCGCAAATCGGCCGAGTTGGCAAAGCAGCGGGGCGAGTAGCCTGTGAGGAGAACAATGCTTGTTCCGATGTATAACACTGAAGGGAAACAAGTTGGCGAGGTCGAGTTGCGTTCCGACATTTTTGAGGCCCCCGTCAACGTGCCGTTGATGCATCAAGCGTTGGTGCGCCAATTGGCGCACGCTCGCCTGGGGACACACAAGGCCAAATCGCGGGGCGAGGTGAATCGCACCAAGGCCAAGTGGTATCGGCAGAAGGGAACCGGGCGGGCGCGGCACGGTAGTCGCAACGCCAACCTGTTTGTCGGCGGTGGTGTCGCGCACGGGCCAAATCTGCGCAAGTATACCAAAAAGATGCCGCGTAAGATGCGACATGCGGCATTGCGTTCTGCACTGTCGGCCAAGGCGGCGGATGACCAAATCATCGTGGTGGATGCGCTGGAGATGGAAGCGCCCAAGACGAAGGAGATGGTCAAAGTGTTGAAGAACCTGGGCCTGGATCAGCGGGTGTTGATTTTACTGCCGGAACAGCACGAGCCGACGGAAAAATCTGCGCGCAACTTGCCACAGGTAAAGATATTGCGGGCTGGTTATCTGAACGTTCGTGATTTGTTAAAGTACGATCAGGTATTGATGCCGGAGGGCGCGTTGCCGGTGATAGAAGGCATTTTGGGGTAACGGCGATGAATCCTTACGAGATAATCATCCGACCAATTGATACGGAGAAGGTGCGCTATCAGTCCTCAGAGTTGGGACAGTACACCTTTGAGGTACATCTAGGCGCCAACAAGATCGAGGTGAAGCGGGCGATCGAGGCGATCTATGACGTAAAAATTGCAAAAGTCAATACAATGATCATGCCAGCCAAGATCAGCAGGCGCTCCGGTCGCCGCCGAGTGATCCATCAGTCCGGGTGGAAGAAAGCCATAGTCACTGTGGCCGAGGGCGAACGGATGAGCGTATTTGAAGGGGTATAGCAATGCCGGTAAAGACGTATAAACCGACCTCTCCCGGCCGGCGCGGGATGACGGGTTCGACTTTTGAAGAGATTACGAGCACAGAGCCGGAGCGCAGTCTGCTACGACCGTTGCGCAAGCGAGCAGGTCGCAATGTGTATGGACGTATCACGGTGCGCCACAGAGGCGGCGGGCACAAGCGCCGGTATCGTTTAATTGATTTCAAGCGTGATAAGGCGAATGTCCCTGCACGAGTGAAGAGCATCGAGTATGATCCCAATCGCTCGGCCCGTATCGCGTTGTTGGTCTATGCCGATGGCGAGAAGCGGTACATCATCGCCCCGCTGGGATTGCAGGTGGGGAATACGGTGATGAGCGGCAATGACGCAGAAGTTAGCGTGGGGAACGCGCTCCCGTTGAAACGTATCCCGTTGGGCACATTGGTGCACAATATAGAGTTGAACGCGGGGCGCGGTGGGCAGATGGTGCGTTCGGCGGGCACGTCGGCGCAAGTGTTGGCCAAAGAGGGAGACCACGTGACGTTGCGTCTCCCCAGCGGCGAAGTGCGGTTGGTGCGCCAAGAGTGTATGGCTACCATCGGTCAGGTGGGTAACGTGGACCATGGTAACATCAAGTTGGGCAAAGCGGGCCGGAATCGTTGGCGGGGATACCGCCCTGCGGTGCGTGGTTCGGCGATGACGCCGCGCGATCACCCTCACGGCGGCGGCGAGGGCCGGTCTCCGATTGGTATGCCAAGCCCCAAGTCGCCTTGGGGAAAAAAGACACTTGGCAAAAAGACGCGACGCAACAAGGACACTGAGAAATATATCGTGCGCCGGCGCGGCAAGAAGCGGCGCTAGAGTTTGTGTTTGAGAAGTAAGGAGGCGGATAGTTATGTCACGGTCGCCATTGAAGAGACCTATACCATACGTAAACCCAAAGTTGTTACGAAAGATTGAGCAATTGAATCAAATGGGCGAGAAGCGGCTGATTCGCACCTGGTCTCGGGCCTCGACAATCTTTCCGCACATGATTGGGCACACTATTGCCGTGCATGATGGCCGGCGACACGTGCCAATCTATATCACTGAGGATATGGTAGGACATAAACTAGGTGAGTTTGCTCCCACCCGCACCTTTCGGGGCCACATCCAGAGAGAGAGGAAAGGCCGGGTGCGAGCTGTGGGGACTGGGGAGTGAGTGAAGTATGGGCACAGAGGTAACTGCTCGGGTAAAACACGTGCCGATGTCGCCGAGTAAGGTTCGGCGCGTGATTGATCAGGTGCGAGGCCTTGATGTGGATGAGGCTTTGGACATTTTACATTTCCTGCCCCACGCGGCGGCGCAGCCGGTGGCAAAGCTGATCCGTTCCGCCATCGCGAACGCGGAAGAGAATTTTGGGATACCGCGTGACGATCTGTACGTATCGCGCATCGTGGCCGATGGTGGGCCGGGCGTGATGCCCGGAAAGGGTTGGCGGCGTCGCTTTGGCGGACGTGGTCGTTGGCGACCGATTCGCAAGCGCTCCTCGCATATTGCGGTGGCGCTAGAAGAGCGAGCGGTGGATTACGAGTAGGTGTTTTTCTAAGGAGGAAGAGTTTGGGACGCAAGGTTCATCCTTATGGTTTTAGACTAGGCGTGATCCGAGATTGGAAAGCGCGCTGGTATGCAGAAGGTGATGATTATGCTGATCTGCTGCACGAAGATTTGGAGATTCGGCGGGTCATCAAGGAGAGTGTAGGGCATGCCGGTATTTCCACCATTGATATCGAGCGCTTTCCAAATCAAGTTTCGGTGATGATTCGGACAGGAAGACCCGGCGTTGTCATCGGTCGCAGAGGCTCTTCGGTCAAGGCGCTGCGCGGGGAACTGGAGGAAATGACGGGCAAGCGTGTCTCTGTGGATGTGCAAGAGGTGGAGCAGCCTGAACTCGATGCCAAGCTGGTGGCGGAGAACGTCGTGAACCAGTTGGAGCGACGTATTTCTCACGGGCGGGCGATGAAGCGGGCGCTCCAGGCGGCGATGCGGGCTGGAGCGCAGGGAATCAAAGTGATGTGCAAGGGACGCCTGTACGGGGCCGAAATGTCACGCCAGGCGTGGCAGCGCGAGGGCCGGGTGCCATTGCATACTTTGCGCGCCGACATTGATTACGCCCAGGAAGAGGCGCACACGACCTATGGCCGCTTGGGAGTAAAAGTTTGGATCTACAAGGGCGAGATTTTACCGGCGATAGAGGGGCAGGAAGAACCCTTTGTCGTCTAGAAAGTGCGCGGATTTGGATGTTAGGAGAGTAAGACAATGTTGATGCCAAAGCGGGCCAAGTATCGCAAGCAGATGCGCGGCCGGATGAAAGGTAAAGCCAGACGCGGGGCCGAAGTTTCGTTTGGAGACTTTGGATTGCAGGCTCTGGAACCTGCGTGGATCACTTCACGCCAGATTGAGGCGGCGCGGCGGGCGATCGTGCGCCACGTACGGCGGCGCGGGATGTACTGGATTCGTATCTTTCCCGACAAGCCAGTCACGGCTAAACCGGCCGAGACACGTATGGGCAAGGGCAAAGGCGCTGTGGATCACTATGTTGCCGTGGTCAAACCGGGGCGCGTGATGTTTGAATTGAGTGGTGTATCGGAAGAGATGGCGCGTGAGGCGATGCGTTTGGCTGCTCACAAGTTGCCTATCAGGTGCCAGTTCGTTAAACGTGAAGGAATTGTTGGGGGATAGAGTCGGATGCAAGCACGCGAAATTCGCACTTGGACTAGTGAAGAGATAGCAGGACAGATTGATGACGCAAACCGGAAGCTCTTTGCCCTGCGTTGTGAAAAGGCTTCGATGCGCTTGGAAGATTATAGCAGCGTCAAGGTCGTGAGGCGAGATATTGCCCGTATGAAGACTATCCTGCGCGAGCGTGAATTGGTCGCCGAGTTGCTTGGGGAAGGTGAGGTAGAGTGATGCAGGCTGTTTCTAAAAAGAAGCGGTTGGTCGGTCGCGTATTGAGCGACAAAATGGACAAGACCGTGGTGGTACAGGTCGAACGGTTGGTGCGTCACCCGCGATATGGCAAGGTGTTGCGCCGGACGAAAAAGTACAAAGCACACGATGAAGGGAACGCTTGTAGCGTTGACGACATGGTGCGCATTGTCGAATCCCGCCCGTTGAGCCGTGAGAAGCGCTGGAGAGTAGAAGAGATATTGAGCACTTCCGAGGCTGTGGAAGTAGCGCCGGAGGTTGTGCAATGATTCAGCAAGAAAGCCACATGCGCGTGGCCGACAATACCGGGGCGCGAGAGATTAACGTTATCCGTGTGCTGGGCGGTTCCAGACGCAGGTACGGTGGGGTAGGCGACCTTGTCGTGGCGTCCGTGAAGCAGAGCACTCCAAGAGGGCAGGTGAAGAAGGGCGAGATCGTGCGGGCTGTGATCGTGCGCACGGCGAAGGAATACCGCCGCCCGGATGGCTCCAGCATCCGTTTCGACGATAACGCAGTGGTGATTTTGGATGGAGAGAGTCTGAATCCGAAAGGTACGCGCATCTTTGGACCGGTGGCCCGCGAGTTGCGGGAAGAAGGCTTTATGAAAATCGTCTCGTTGGCTCCTGAAGTGCTTTAGAGGCGATGTTTGAGGGGTGTGCAGGTGAGTAATCATATTAAGAAAGGGAACACGGTAGAGATTATCTCCGGTAATGACCGGGGCCTTCGCGGGACGGTGCAGTGGGTGTATCCCAAGAAGGAGAGGGTTATTATCTCTGGGATCAACATTGTCAAGAAACATCAGCGTCCCATGCGCGCTGGGCGTACTCAAGTTCAGCCTGGCGTCATCGAATTTGAGGCCCCAATTCACATTTCTAACGTTATGTTGGTGTGCCCACGGTGCAATCAGCGCACGCGCGTAGGTTTCGTCCAGCAGGAAGACGGAAGCAAGGTGCGTGTGTGTAAGCGCTGTGGTGAGGTGATTGACTAGGGGTAAAGGTAGGAAGGTGGACTAGTGCAACGTTTGCAAAAGATTTACCGTCAAGATGTACGGCCCGCTCTGATGCAAGAGTTTGGGTACAGTAATATCATGGAAGCGCCGCGCCTGCAAAAGATCGCAGTGAATATCGGCATGGGTGAGGCATTGGAGAACGCCAAGGCGATGGATCACGCAGTGCGAGACATTGTGACCATCACCGGGCAGCAGCCTGTGATCACCCGGGCGCGCAAGTCTATTGCGGTGTTCAAACTGCGAGAAGGCAGCGCCGTCGGCGCTAAGGTGACGCTGCGCGGGGGGCGCATGTGGGCGTTTATGGACCGGTTGTGCAACATAGCACTGCCGCGCCAGCGAGACTTTCGAGGCGTCCCTGATACCTTGGATGGACATGGCAATTTTACATTAGGCTTGCGCGAGCAACTGATGTTCCCCGAGGTGGACTATGATTCGATTGACAAGATACGTGGCATGGAGGTCACTTTTGTGACCACGGCTCAGACCGACGAAGAGGGACGACGGCTGCTGGAGCTTTTGGGAATGCCGTTTCGTCGTCGGGGCCAGCAGTAGTAATTTTAACTGGAGAAGTAAGTATGGCGAGAAAGTGTCTACCGATTCGAGAGACGCGACGGAAACACAAGACGCAGGTGCGAAATCGCTGCCGTCTGTGTGGTCGTCCGCGGGGGTATATCCGGCGTTTTAAGTTATGCCGCATCTGCTTCCGGGAACTGGCCCTGCGGGGCGAGATCCCCGGAGTTGTCAAGTCGAGTTGGTGAGTAAACAGGAACGAGGTCTCATCTAATGACGATGTCTGATCCAATAGCCGATATGTTGACGCGCATTCGAAACGCCCAGATGGTGAGGCACACGGGTATACGTGTGCCTTCATCCAAGATCAAGGTAGCAATTGTCAAGATCTTGAGAGACGAGGGTTTCGTTGAGGATTACCGCGTAACGCAGGAACGCCCACAGCCGCAATTAGCCATCAAGCTCAAGTACGTGGGCGAGAGGAAAGAGCGCCATCCAGTCATCACGGGGTTGAAGCGTGTGAGTAAACCAGGACGGCGTGTCTACACGCGCGTGTCCGAAATCCCGTGGGTGCGGAGTGGCATGGGTATCACGATTCTCTCGACACCCAAGGGAGTACTTACGGGGCAACAGGCCCGCCGTCTGGGTGTGGGCGGTGAGGTTTTGTGCTACGTCTGGTAGAGGGAGGGAGATAGTGTCACGAATTGGCCGTATGCCCATTCCTTTACCCGCAGGGGTGAAGGTAGATATTAAAGGTAGTCGTGTGACGGTGGCTGGATCTAGGGGGAGCCTTTCCCGCGAGTTCCACCCAGATATGCAAGTTGCGTTGGAGGAAGGCCGGTTGCTCGTGCGCCGCCCGACTGACCAGAGGCACCATAAATCGCTGCACGGCCTGACGCGGGCGTTGCTCAACAACATGGTGCTCGGCGTGACGCAGGGGTTCCAGAAGCAGTTGGAAATCCACGGTGTGGGATATAGGGTGGAATTGCAAGGGGATGGCAGCCTGATGTTGCAATTGGGTTTCTCTCACCCGGTGCGTGTTGTTCCGCCCGCAGGGATCAAGTTCGAAGCCGAGCCCCGTTCAAAGGTCATCACAGTGAGTGGGATGGATAAGGAAATGGTCGGGCAGGTGGCGGCTGAAATTCGCGCCTGGCGACCGCCGGAACCCTACCAGGGGAAAGGCATCCGTTACGTCGGCGAGCATGTCCGTCGCAAGGCTGGCAAAGCCGGCAAGGTTATTTAGATTCAAAATTGAGAGATTCGAGATTTGGAGATGTGATTGGTGAGTGTTGTCTAAATCAACCAATCTTGAATCACCAAATCTGAAAATCAAGAGGTTGAGATATGCCAGAGATTGATCGTCGAGTGGCCCGTTTGCGAAGACATAGGCGTGTGCGGAAGCGCGTTATTGGGACACCGGAGCGTCCTCGATTGAACATTTTCCGCAGCTTGCGTCACATCTACGCCCAAGTGATAGATGATAGCCAGGGACACACACTAGTTGCCGTTTCGACCGTTGACCCAGAGGTGGCAGAGCAGATTGAGGGAATGACAAAGACGGAGCAGGCGAGTGTGGTGGGCAAGTTGCTGGCGGAGCGGGCGTTGAATCAGGATGTCAAGAAAGTGGTCTTTGACCGTGGAGGGTACAAGTACCACGGTCGGGTGAAGGCCCTGGCAGACGCGGCCCGTGAGGGTGGGCTTGAGTTTTAGCGGCGGTAGACGGCCGTAATGCAACGGAGGTAGGATGGCCAGAGGTGATAGGCGAGGCCGCAAGGCCTTTGGAGATAAAGAGGAACTGGACGAGCGTGTCATAGATATCACGCGGGTTGCAACGGTCGTCAAGGGCGGTCGTCGCTTCAGCTTCCGTGTGGTGGCCGTGGTGGGCGATAACCGTGGCCAAGTCGGGTTGGGAATCGGCAAGGCGCGCAGTGTCCCCGATGCGATTCGCAAGGCGACGGAACGGGCGCGGCACGACATGCAGTCTGTGGCGTTGGTGCAGACCACGATTCCGCACGAAATAGTCGGGCGATGCGGCGGGGCGAGAGTATTGCTCAAGCCTGCTACTCCAGGGACGGGCGTGATCGCGGGAGGCGGTGTGCGCGCCTTGATGCAGGTTGTTGGCGTGCGCGATGTGCTCACCAAATCGCAGGGCAGCTCTAACGTCGTCAACGTGGTGCAGGCGACTATGGACGGATTGGCGCGCTTGCGCCGTGTGGAGGACCTGGCCCGCGAGCGGGGTGTGCCAAAAGTCAAAGTAATGCCGTTCTGGAGACGAGAGCGATGAGTGGGAGCAAGAAGCAAGAGGCAGGGGGCAAGGTGTTACGTATTACGTTGATCAAAAGCCCGATTGGATATTCGTACCGTCAAAAGCGGACGGTGCAGGCGTTGGGCCTGCGGCGGATGCAGCAGACGGTTGAGCAGGATGATACACCGGTTATCCGGGGAATGATCGCCAAAGTGAGTCACCTGGTGACGGTGGAGTCGGAATAACCGGCTGGCAGGGGGTGTGGGGTGAAGTTACACGATTTAAAGCCCACCGAGGGCGCAGTGAAAAAACGAAAGCGTGTGGGGCGGGGCATAGCCGCCGGGCAAGGCAAGACCGCCGGACGTGGCACGAAAGGGCAAAAGGCCCGCAGCGGTGGCAGCCTGTCGCCATATTTCGAAGGCGGACAGTTGCCGCTCGTGCGAAAATTGCCGTTTGCGCGTGGTGTGGGTTTTCGCGACCCGTGGCGCGTTCGCTTCACTCCGGTTAATTTGGAACGTCTCACCGGTTTTCGGAAGGGAACGGAAGTCACGCCGGAGAAACTGGTCAAGGCTGGTATCATCAAGCGCGCGGATGAGTTGGTAGCGATCCTGGGGCGCGGCGAGTTGAAGAAACCGCTCACGGTGAAGGCGCACCGATTTTCGGCCAGCGCGCGAGCCAAGATCGAGGAGGCCGGGGGCGTGGCGGAGGAACTGCCCTGGCAGCGAGGCGGGCGTAGAACGCGGTAGCGTTGCTGGGTGGAGAAAATTAGTGATTTACGGGATTGAGGTATAGAGGAAGAAATCAATGATTCAGGCTCTACGGAACGCTATGGTTTTGCCCGATTTGCGGCGCAAGTTGCTGTATACGCTGCTGATTCTGGTTGTTTATCGGCTGGCGTCACACGTGCCGGTGCCGGGGGTGGATCAAGCGGCTCTGCAGCAATTATTGTCAGGCTCTGGCGGCGCCAGCGACTTTTTTAACTTGTTGAACATGCTGTCGGGAGGAGCGGTGACCAACTTCTCGGTCATGGCAAATGGCGTGTATCCGTACATCACCGCTTCCATCATATTTAGTTTGTTGCAACCGATCTTTCCCAAATTAGAACAACTGGCCGGAGAGGGAGAGGCGGGCCGGCGGAAGCTCAATCAGTGGCAGTACTATATAACTATTCCGTTGGGAATATTGCAGGCTTTTGGACAAGCTACGGGTTTTAACTATGCGGGTAGCGCTCCCATTTTGCCCCACTTTGGGTTCGGTTCGCCGGAGAATATTCTGCCTACCATTTCGGTGCTGATGGCGATGACGGCTGGCACGATGTTTGCCATCTGGTTGGGAGAACTGATCACCGAGCAGGGCATTGGCAGTGGGCTATCATTGATTATCTTTGGCGGCATTGTGGCCGGCGTGCCGCAGAACGTAGCGCGCGTCTGGGTTCAGTCTCAGGCGACTGGCGGCGCGTGGCAGGGTGTGTTGATGGTGGGTGTTTTCCTGGCCATCATGGTCATCACGATGTTTGTGATTGTGGTGGTGCAGGAAGGCGAGCGTCGTGTTCCGGTGCAATATGGCAAGCGAGTGCGGGGCATCAAAATGTACCAGGGTGGAAGCACCCATATCCCGTTGCGGGTCAATACGTCGGGAATGATTCCACTGATCTTTGCTCAATCCATTCTCACTTTTCCGGCGATGATTGCGAGTTTCTTCGTCGGTAGTGAAAATGTCACTGTGGTTCAGTTTGCCCAAGGTGTGAGAAATTTCTTCACTCCGCAAGGCCCGTGGTACGGCCTACTCTATTTTTTGGCAGTGGTGGGTTTTACCTATTTCTATACCGACATAATGATTCAGCAGCAAGACCTGCCGGGCGCCCTAAAACGGCAGGGTGGGTTTATTCCTGGGATTCGCCCTGGTAAGAGAACGGCCGATTACATTACCTCTATCTATCGGCGCATCACGCTGGTAGGAGCGCTTTTCTTGGGCGGCGTGGCAGTGTTGCCCTATATCGTGGATCTGTTCTTGCAAACAAAGCTCCTGCTCATTACCTCTTCTGGCCTACTGATTGTGGTCGGCGTGGTGTTGGATACGATGCGCCAGTTGGAGGCCCAACTGCTGATGCGCCACTATGATGGGTTCATCAAGTAGATTTAGGGTTTGTAGATTTGGAAATTCGAATACTTTGAGGTATTGATTAGTCGTTGATCACTCTAAAATCAGCGGCCGAAATTAACAAAATGCGTCAGGCCGGGCGGATCGTGGCCGAGGTGCTGGGAAAAATGCAGGAATGGGTCGCGCCAGGAGTGACCACGGCGGAACTGAACGAATTGGCAGAATCTGTGATCTGCGACAAGTATAGTGCCATTCCGTCGTTCAAGGGATTCCCGCCCGATGGTGCGCACCCCTTCCCGGCTAGTATCTGTGCTTCTGTGAACGAAGAACTGGTTCACGGGATTCCTGGCCCGCGAGTGTTGCAAGAAGGGGACATTATCAGTATAGACGTTGGGGCTATCTTGAATGGCTACCATGGCGATGCAGCGGTCACACTGTCAGTGGGGCAGATCAGCCAGGAAGGGCAGAGACTGCTGAAAGTGACCAAAGGTGCGCTCTACGAAGGGATTGCCGCTGCCAGGGTAGGCAACCGGTCAGGCGACATCTCTGCGGCCATTCAATCCTATGTGGAAAGCCGTGGGTACAACGTTGTGCGAGAATACACCGGGCACGGTATTGGGCGCAGTATGCACGAAGAGCCACAGGTGCCCAATCATGGCCAGCCAGGGCGAGGTGTGCGCTTGCGCAAAGGAATGACCATTGCCCTGGAACCGATGGTGCTGGTTGGAGATAGCCGTGTGAAGGTGCTGGACGATTACTGGACTGTGGTTTCGTGTGATGGAAAGTTGACAGGACATTTTGAGCATACATTCGTCATCACCGATGGCGAGGCAGAGATTTTGACGCGAATGTAGCAGGACTTGATGGTCATAGTACAGGAGGTGTGTTGCGATGAAGGTATCTCCTTCAGTGAAACGGCTCTGTCCAAAGTGCAAGATTATTCGGCGACGTGGTGTAGTGCGGGTGATTTGCGAAAATCCAAAGCACAAGCAAAGACAAGGGTAACAGGACGTAGGATTTGATGATTTTAGATTTGTTGATCTAGTTTGTTACTCAGAATCTCCAAATCTTGAATCTCCAACTTTTTGGAGGTAATCATGGCGCGTATTGCAGGAGTAGACCTGCCGCGAAACAAACGAGTGGAAATTGGCCTGACGTACATCTATGGTATTGGGCGCACCCTGAGTGGCGAGATTCTGCGCAAGGCTGGAATTGGGCCAGACAGGCGTGTCAATGACCTGACAGAGTCAGATGTTGCTGCGTTGCGTGAGGTTATTGACCGTGGCTATCAGGTTGAGGGGGACTTGCGGCGTGAGTTGCAGACTAACGTCAGGCGCCTGATAGATATTGGCTGCTATCGAGGACTGCGCCACCGTCGCAGCCTGCCTGTGCGGGGCCAGCGCACGCGGACGAACGCTCGCACCAGGCGTGGCCCTAAGAAGACGGTGGCTGGCCGTGGACGCCGCCGTGGGATGAAGAAGAAGTAGTTTACGTTTGACGCGGAGGAGTAATGGCACGACAACAAGAAAAACAAGCAGGTCGGCGAAAAGGTGGACGCCGAGTTAAGAAGCATGTGACGCATGGACAGGCGCACATTCATTCCACTTTCAATAACACGATTGTGACGATGACTGACTTGCAAGGGAATGTCATCAATTGGGCCAGCAGCGGGAGGCTTGGATTTAGAGGTTCTCGTAAGAGCACTCCTTTCGCGGCTCGACAAGCTGGCCAGAGAGCGGCCTCGGGTGCAATGGATAATGGGATGGTCGAGGTGGACGTCTATGTCAAGGGGCCTGGCCCTGGACGTGAAGCAGCGATTCGCGCTCTCCAAGCGGCGGGCATAAGAGTGCGTTCTATCACCGATGTGACGCCAATCCCGCACAATGGCTGTCGCCCGCCCAAGAAGCGCCGGACGTAGTTTGAGTACGCCGCGGGTGGTAAGCGGAGAAACGGATTAGGAGAGAGTACATGGCTAGATATACCGGTCCAGTTTGCAAACTGTGCCGTCGTGAAGGGGAAAAGCTGTTCTTGAAGGGAGAGCGTTGTTCTTCTCCCAAGTGCCCGTTTGAGCGAGAGCACGACTATCCGCCTGGCGAGCACGGACGGACAGCGCGTTTCCGCCGTCGTCGCCAGTCTGACTACTCGCGCCAGTTGCGCGAGAAACAGAAGGTGCGGCGTATCTACGGGGTGTTAGAACGTCAGTTTAGGCGCTACTTCCGTGAGGCTGAACGCCGCTCAGGTCTCACTGGTGAGAACCTACTCATTTTGCTGGAGAGTCGGTTGGATAATGTCATCTACTTGCTAGGGTTTGCCGACTCACGACCGCAGGCGCGTCAGTTGGTAATGCACGGCCATATTGTTGTCAACGGTAGGCGCACGAACATCCCTTCCTACGTCGTTCGCCCACAGGATGTCATTACAGTGCAGGATGGAAGCCGCAAGAACGTGTACTTCAAAGAGCGTGCTGAACGGTTGGACGAGGGATCCGTACCAGGCTGGCTGAGTTTGGATGCAAAGAAGATGGCGGCTCTAGTTTTGAATCTGCCCACGCGAGATGACATTACAACAAAGTTGGACGAGCGGTTAATCGTGGAGTATTATTCTCGCTAGGGAGATATCGGATGTCTCACTTCTGGCCCTGTTTTGAGTTTGATTGGGCTGAGAACTAGTTGAAATAGGAGGCGACGCTTGCCAGTGTCAGTGCTGCCAAAAATTGAGACGGATGCTATTTCCCAGATGTATGGTCGGTTTGTGATCGGCCCACTGGAGAGTGGCTTTGGAATTACCTTGGGCAATGTGCTTCGCCGGGTATTGCTTTCTTCGTTACCTGGTGTAGCCGTGACTTCGATTCGCATCTCTGATGTCGCGCACGAGTTTACGTCTATCCCGGGCGTGCGAGAGGATGTGATTCAATTCATCTTGCAGGTCAAGCAATTGCGCTTGCAGATGGATAGTCAGGAACCGATGCGTATGTCTCTGCAAGTACGGAGCGAAGGGACAATCACGGCGGGTGATATCAAAGCCCCGCCAGAGATTGAAATCCTGAACCCAGACCTCTATCTCTTCGCTGTGGATGCTGATAAAGTGCATCTTGACGTCGAATTCACGGTCGAAGCGGGGCGGGGGTATCAGGCGTCTGATGAACGTGGGCGGATGCCCATTGGTGAAATACCCGTGGATGCCGTATTCAGCCCGATTCGCCGTGTCGCTTTCGATGTGGATCGAGCGCGGGTGGGGCAAATGACCAACTATGACCGCCTGACGATGGAGATTTGGAGTGACGGGCGGATTGCACCAATGGATGCGCTCAAAGAAGCGGCCCGTATCTTGGTTACCCATCTGCGGCTGGTCGCTGGTCTTACCCTGGAGGAAGAGGTTGAGCCGGTTGAGGAGGAGGAAGGGTTGCCTAGAGCAACCTATGAGACCCCGCTCGAACAGCTTGACTTGAGCGTGCGCGTGTTTAACGCTCTCAGGCGCACCGGCATCACCAGCGTGGGCGAGGTGCTAGAGATGTTGGAAGCGGGAAATGATGCGCTGCTGACTATTCGTAACTTTGGACAGAAATCACTGACTGAATTGATCGAACACCTCCAGGAACATGGCTTTCTGGAGGAAGAGGCAGAAGATAGTGGAGGTGCGTAAATGCGACATCGCGTCGCAGGAAAGCGACTAAACCGTTCCAGCGGTCACCGCAAGGCTTTGCGTCGTAATTTGGTGACGGCGCTGTTACATCACGAGCAGATCGAAACGACCGAGGCGAAGGCTAAGGCGATCCGTGGACAGGCAGAGAAACTCATCACGCTGGCCAAGCGGGGCCTGGTAGCGGAACGAGAAGATCCAAGCCGTGGCGTCCATGCTCGTCGGCTGGCAGCGGGCCGATTGAACCGCTGGGTGACGGAAGCTGACGGTACGCGAACGGACGTCCTGAAAAAGTTGTTCGAGGACATCGCGCCGCGTTTTGAAGACAGACAGGGCGGCTACACTCGCATATACAAGCTGGGGCCGCGCAAGGGCGACGCCGCACGGATGGTGTTGCTAGAGTTGGTTGAGTAAGAGTTAACAGAGACGCACAATGCGGGTGCGAGTAGTCGTTGCCTACGACGGTACCGACTATAGCGGATTTCAGCGTCAGACCAACGCTCCGACCGTTCAGGCGGCGTTGGAAACGACACTGGCGCAGGTGACCCAAGAGGAGATCACCATCTTGGCGGCGGGCCGCACCGATACTGGCGTACACGCGGTGGGCCAGGTCATTGCATTCGACACGGCCTGGCGGCACGATCTGGGTGACTTGCGGCGAGCATTGAACGCGGTTCTGCCCGCCGACATTGCTGCCTTAGAAGTTGAAGAGGCTGCGCCAGACTTTCACCCGCGCTATGACGCTCATAGTAGGCGCTACCGGTACACACTGCATAACGCGACAGTGCGCCAGCCCTTGAAGCGGCGTTATAGTTTGCACATAGCTGCTTTGCTGGATGTGGCGGCGATGCAGCAGGCGGCTCAGGCATTGGTGGGGGAACACGATTTTGCCACCTTTGGGCAACCGCCGCAAGGTCTAGCCACTGTGCGGCGTGTGTTACTGGCAGAGTGGGGCGGAGAGCCGCCTCATTTAACCTTTGATATTGAGGCCAACGCTTTTCTCTACCGTATGGTGCGCAGCATCGTTGGCACATTACTTCAGGTAGGGCAAGGCAAGATGGATGTGGCGAAATTCGTGGCGGCGATGACGGCGTGTGAGCGCCGTCGGGCCGGGCCGACAGCCCCTCCACATGGCCTTTGTCTGATGGAAGTGAAATACTGACACCGTTTGTCAAGTGGTGTAATCTGGATGGGAGTATCGAGATCGTGAAAAAGACTTTTGTGACAAAGCAAAAAGATGTCCAACGAGAGTGGTTCGTGGTGGACGCCACAGGGCGGACGCTAGGCCGCCTCGCTACGCAGATAGCGCACGTTCTGCACGGCAAGCACAAGCCCACGTATTCGCCGTCGGTTGATGCTGGCGACTTTGTGGTCGTCGTCAACGCCGAAAAGATCCACGTTACCGGGCGCAAATTGGATAAAAAGATCTATTACCGTCACACCGGTTATCCCGGCGGACTCAAAGAGATCACGTTGCGTAATCAACTCCAAAAGCATCCTACGCGGGTGATTGAACACGCGGTGCGAGGTATGCTGCCGAAAAATCGGCTGGGGCGACGGATGTTCACAAAGCTAAAGGTCTATGCCGGCCCGGAGCATCCCCACGCGGCGCAGCAACCTAAACCATTGGAGTTGAAGTGACAGGAGGAAGAATGGCAATGGAGTATTACGAAGCGGTTGGACGTCGCAAAGAGGCTACAGCGCGGGTGCGGCTCTTTCCCGGCGGTGATGGTTCCATCGTCGTCAATGAGCGCCCGCTCTCAGAGTACTTTGTTCAGGGCATGAAAGTTTTGCATTTAACGGAACCGCTCAAGGTGACGGGACTGGAGAGCCACTTTAATATCAGTGTCAGAGTGAAGGGCGGAGGGATCAATGGGCAGGCCGGTGCGGTTCGATTGGGCATCGCGCGGGCGTTGCTCAAGACGGATCCGGAACTGCGCCCGGTCTTGCGCAAGGGGGGCTTTCTCACCCGTGACGCTCGGATAAAGGAACGGAAAAAGCCTGGTCTCAAGCGCGCTCGCAAGGCGCCTCAGTACACCAAACGTTAGTAATGTAAATCGGAATGTCATTCCGACCCACTTTGAGAATCAAGCGTTAGATAAAAGGGTAGGTTGGATACATGTGGGGCAGAGCAACTTTGTTCTGCCCCTTTCGTGTTTGTATTTCGTGGAGGAACTATGGGCACCATCACTATTGTTGGACTGGGGCCAGGCGACCCGCGCTGTCTGACGCGAGAGGCATGGCAAGTGCTAGAATCCGCTGCTGAAGTCTGGCTGCGCACGGAGCGCCATCCGACCGTGACAGGACTGCCCCCTGGCCTGACATTGCATACCTTTGATTACCTCTACGAGGAAGCGGGCGATTCCCAGCAGGTCTATGAGGCCATCGTCGGCGAGGTATTGCGATTGGGACAGCGCCCAGAAGGGATCGTCTACGCTGTGCCGGGGCATCCGCTGGTGGGGGAATCCACGGTACAGCAAGTTCTCTTACGGGCGGGCAAGTCCGGCCAGTCGGTGCGTATTGTAGAAGGCTTGAGCTTTGTCGCGCCTGCGCTCACGGCGCTGCGAGTAGACGCGCTGTCTGGCTTGCAGATTTGTGATGCGATAGAACTGGCGGCCCGCTACTACCCGCCACTCAACCCGGATTTGCCGGCGCTGGTGGGTCAACTTTACGGCCGGCAGCTCGCCGCCGACGTGAAACTCACGCTGATGAACCAATATCCAGACGACCACGAGGTGGCGCTGGTGCGCGCGACAGGGACTCCTGAGCAGCGCGTCGCGCGCCTGCCGCTCTATGAACTCGACCGCCGAGACAACGCTCACCCGACCGCGCTCTATGTGCCGCCGCTTCCCGGCGTCACCAGCTTTGAGGGCTTGCAAGATACGGTAGCCCATCTTCGCGCGCCAGAGGGTTGCCCCTGGGATCGCGAGCAGACCCACGAGAGCCTGCGGGCGGGATTGTTGGAAGAGACCTACGAGGTAGTGGCTGCGATTGACGCGGGCGACACGCCGGCGTTGCAAGAGGAGTTGGGCGACCTGCTGCTGCAAATCCTGCTCCAGACGCAGATCGCCACTGAGGCGGGCGAGTTCAAGATGGCGCGCGTCATCGCTGGAATTGACGCCAAGCTCAAGCACCGTCACCCGCACGTGTGGGGCGAGCGGCAGGTAAGCGGAACCGGCGAGGTGTTGCAGTGTTGGGAAGAACTGAAGCGGGAGGAGAAAGGGGCCGAGCGTTCGGCGCTGGATGGTGTCCCTGCGGCGCTGCCGGCGCTACAGCAGGCCAATACCTACAGCCAACGCGCGGCCCGCGTGGGCTTTGATTGGAACGCGGTCAGCGGTGTTGCCGACAAGGTGCGCGAGGAAATCACCGAGGTAGAGGCGGCGACCACGTTGCAGGAGCGAGAGGCGGAGCTGGGCGACCTGTTATTCGCCGTCGTCAACTGGGCCCGCTGGCTGGACGCAGACCCAGAAACCGCGCTGCGGAAGGCAAGCGCGCGCTTTGCGCGTCGCTTTCGCGGCGTGGAGCGGATGGCTCGCCAGCGCGGGCTGGATATTGCAGCTCTGACGATTGACGAATTAGAGGCTCTGTGGCAAGAAGCAAAGAAACCAGGTTTAAGGCAACCGCATGTTGCACAGAAACCTGGTTTCTGATCCTCTACCAGTCGGGGCGGGGAGATTTGAACTCCCGACCTCACGAACTAGTGTAATAATCCCTCATTCATACATTTTGGGCAATATCGTAAAATTTACTGCGACTTTGAAGGATCCGTTTCCCTCGAATGATTCGTAGTGATTTTTGCGGTATTGCCTTTTTTGGTTCTACGTGGATTCGAAAGGGTGCAGAAAGCCCTATGACAATCTATGGTTTATGTACTCTCACATCTGGAGGTGCTGAGTTACCTGTGACCAGATTGAGAGACAAAGGAGACCCATGTCTTTAGACAATTCTCAACAAAAGAAAAAATCATCCCGGCAATGCAATGTCCAACTGCCAGCAGCCCTAGTGAGTGAATTGAAAGCTGAGGCGCATCGCATGACTGGGCACAAGAAACGGGGCTTTTCAGATCTTTTGACTGTTTGTGCCCACTATGGATGGGAAGCGTATCAGCGTGGTGAGCTAACCATCGAACGACGGCCACAAGTCATTAGTTATGGACTCGTCAAAGGAAAATCTTGATTGGTGCGACGCTTGTGACCAGATGTTGCGTGGCCTGGTGGGTCACTTGTCGTGAGGATCGCCATTGTTCGACTATGGTACGCCGGGGGCGTCGTATCGGGCAGCGAGTGCAAGCGCCTGATCCCCCCAGCGCGTGTCGTCGCTTTCGGCTCCGCGCCCGACGTGCTGCTCGTTTGCCGCCCCATTCGAATGGGGTTGGATCTCGGTTCCAGGCGCGGGCAACTGCTTCCAGCCAGGCGATGATGTCTTCCGGCTTGGTCGGATGCTGTCCTGCTAGCGCCCGCCGTTTTAGGATACGCTGTATTGACTCGGTCATGTTTAGCCAGGAACCGCCCAGAGGCGTGTATAACGGAATGATACCGTGCTGGATCAACCAGTCTACCATGCCCGGTGTCTTGTGGCCTGCGAGATTGTCCCAGACCAACAGCATACGCAGCGGTGGCAGATCATCCGGCAACGCTGGAGGATTGTCGAGTCCAACGCGCCAGACCTCCCACAACGCCCGGTTGATCTCTGGGTCCAGGTTGTCAGGTGGTGAGGGTAAGTCAGCCAGAATGGCGCTCAATTCCTGTTGTAACCACGGATGTAGGACGGCGTTTGTGCAACTGGTAATACCTTTAACCCGCACTTGTCCATCGGAGGGATGAAACAGTGTCAGTAATTTGGCTGTGCCGTTACGAACATATTCGTGGGGCTGTTGTTTGGGCTTTCCCTCTGGTTGCCAGCTATATCCCTCGTAGGGGATGGTCTGGAATGGCCCGGCTTCGTCCTGCGTCCAAACGCTCAAGCCCAGCGACTCCCCGATCTTGTAAGCCTGTTCGATCAAAGTTTTTTTTCCTCTGCTTCTGGATCGGTCACCTCGACGGGTACTCCATTCCGCTTGCGGGTAACCGTGCCCGTCTTGCACCAGGTACGGTCCTTTTGCCAGGTCCATCCTGCTTCGTGCAAGGCAAGCCCAATCGTGTAGGTGCTGATGTTTGGAAACCCATCGGGCGCCTCGCGCAACGCGCCCTGCAACGTGCTCAACGACCACGTGGCGGTCCCGTCTTTCTCCCGGTCGGGCTGGCGCTTGAATTCAACCAGGATACGCTTCCGTTCCTTTTCCCCATAGATCGTCTCGGGACCACCTCCGTGCCGTGGTTCGATCGCCGCCAGCCCTTCACGGTTGAAACGAGACACCAACTGCGACACAGCATCGTTCGAGCGGCGACCAGCAACCCGCGCTGCTGCTGTGTAACTCTGACCAGACGCGACAGCCAACAACGCTTTGGCACGAGCTACGTGGCTGGCAGGTTCGCTTTGGGC
>DUEK01000114.1 GCA_011192155.1 Thermoflexia bacterium | reverse complement strand
TACAACAGCCCAGCCAACCGCGAGATGCCCTCCTCGATCTCCTCCGGCGTCAGGCTGCAGAAGGGGATACGTAAGAAGCGATTGCCATCTTCCGGGTTGGGGAAAAAGCCCCGCCCATCGGAGAGCTTGAGGCCCGCCCCGGCGGCCCGCTCGCGCAGGTCGGTGATGTCGTTCCTTGCGGGGAGAATGCCGCTGACAAAGAAGCCGCCCTCTGGCCGGGTCCAGGTGGCCTGTGGGATGTGCTCGTCCAGCGCGGAGAGAATCGCCTCCAGGCGCGGGCGGTACACCGCTTTCAGATGCTCGATGTTGGCCTCCAGCAGGCCGCGCCGGCAGTACTCGTAGACCATGCCCTGGGTGGGCAGCACCGGGCCGATGTGCGAATCCTCCGCCCACTTGCGCAGCGCAGCGACGGTCTCGGCCGGCCCGACCACGTAGCCCAGCCGCAGCCCTGGCGATAGTATCTTGGAAAAGGAGGACATGTGCAGCACGCGATCCGGCGACAGTAGCCGCAGCGAAGAAACGTCCTCGCCCCAATAGCGCAGCTTGCGGTACGGGGCGTCCTCGATGATCCAAAAGTCGTACTCCTCGGCCAGGGCTGCCAGGCGTTCACGCTTCTCCAGGCTGGTGGTGACGCCCATCGGGTTCTGGAAATCGGCGATGACGTACATGAGCGCGGGAGCGCCTTTTTCAAGCTCCGCCTCCAGCGCCTCCAGGTTGACGCCGTCTTCTTCCAGCGGGATACCCACTATTTCCGCGCCGGCCCGCCGCAACAGGGTGATGGCCCGGTCGTAAGAAGGGGATTCCACGAAAGCTCGCTTGCCCGGCGCAAGCAGAACCTGGGTGATAAAGTAGAACACCTCCAGAGAACTGTTGCCGGTGAGAATGCGCTCCGGCCCAACGTCATATTGCTTCCCCAGCCATTCACGTAAGGGAGTATACCCCGCGTGGCTATATTGCAAGAGCACGGAGGGGTCCTGTCGCAGCGCCGCCTCCCCGCACTCGATCAAATCTTTTACGGGAAAGACATTCACGGGCGGTACACCTCGGGTAAGATTGATGACTGATTTGGTCACTGTTAAGCCTCCATTGGATACAAGTGTGCAGAATTATTTACTTAATTTCCTTCACCGGCGGCCTGGCAAAGCGCGCGACCTTGCTGTGGCGCACGCCCAGGTCAACCAGGGCCTCCGCCACCTTGAGCGCCACGGAGGAAGGGTCCAACACCACCACGCCCAGCTCCCGCTCCACGTCCTCGGCGTATCCAGCCAGCCCGGCGCAGCCCAGGATGATGACCTCGGCGCCATCTCGCTCGACCGCCTCGCGGGCTACCTCCAGGATGCGGGACTTTGTTCTCTCCGGCTCCGCGTCCATCTCTAGCACCGACATGTTCAACACCAGCGTGGAAGCATAGGCGCTCTCCAGCCCCCGCTCGCGGACGTGCAATTCTCTGGTCGAAACGCGGTTGCGGAAGGCGGTGGTGATGGAGAACTTGTGGCCCAGCATCGCGGCGATGTGCATGGTGGATTCCTCGATGCCGACGACCAAAATATCCGAGATCTCTTTGGCCGCATCGAGCGCCGGGTCGGAGAAGCAGGCCAGGATGACCGCATCGTACCCCTCCTCGTTGGCCTGACGCACCCGCTCCAGCGTAGGCGGCTGAGCCAGCGCCTCGTCGTAGGCCGACTCGATGGAGACCGGGCCGTACTCGGAGCACACCACTTTCAACTCGGTATCGGACCGCTTGATCTTTTCCAGTTCGCGCCGGAGGTGATCCGTCATGCTCTCCGACGTATTGGGGTTGATGACAAAGATGCGCATTTTATCTCCTTTCCTCGATCCACTCCCGCCCGCTGCGGAAGGCTCGAATGTTCAGTTCTTTGTAACGCGCCGGGACACGCTCTCCCAGCACGCTCTCCCAGACCGTTGGTTCGACCGGCAGCAATCCAGATAGCGCCCCTATCAACACCACGTTCAACACGCGGGCGTTGCCCAGATTCTGGGCCATGCCCAGCCCCGGAATGTGGTACACCCGCTCGACCGCCACATTGAGCGCCTCGTTCGCGGCGTCTCTATCTGGATAAGCCGCCAGCCCGCTGGTCACACTCGCCGGGTGGATCTCTTGTTGGTTGATCAGGACTGTGCCGCCGACGTGCACCTGGTCGAGCCGGCGCAATCCTTCCAGAATCTCAAAGGCCAGCAAATAGTCCACGCGGCCTTCGGGCACGATGGGCGAGTGCACCTGCTCCCCCCATCGAATGTGGCCCAGGACCGCCCCGCCGCGCACGGCCAGCCCCAGGATGTCCGACTTTTTGACGTCGTATCCGGCGGCCAACCCCACCGCCGCCAGGATGTCGCTGGCGAGGATCGTCCCCTGGCCGCCCACGCCCGTGATCATAAAGTTTACAGTTTCCACGATAGTCTCCTATTCCAGCGGATGAATCGCGTCGCTCGTGCAGACCTGGGCGCACATATCGCAGCCCACGCACAGCACCGGGTCAATCTTTGCCTTGGGCTTGCCGGTTTTGGCGTTCACCTCATCGGAACGCACGATGGCCGGGCAGCCGAGGCGGAAGCACGCGCCGCAGGCGATGCAGGCGTCGGTATCCACCTCATACGCGCCGGATGCGCCCGGCCCGACGAAGAAGCACGGCCCCTCCACGATGACGACGGACGGCCCATCGAACGCCAGAGCCTTCTCGAATGTCTGTTGCACCGCCTTCACGTCAAAGGCGTTCACTTTGTGTACGTCGCTCACGCCGCAAGCCCGCACGAGAGCCTCGATCTCCACTTTGGGCGCGCGCTCCCCGCGCAGGTTCTCGCCAATGCCGGGGTGATCCTGGTGCCCCGTCATCGCCGTGGTCTGGTTGTCCAGGATGACCACGTTGGCGTTGCTCCCGTTATGTACAATATTGAGCAGCGGGGGAATTCCAGCGTGGAAAAAGCTGGAATCGCCGATGACAGCGGTGAAACGGTCGGGGATGCCGGCCACGTCAAAGCCGTGGGCCACGCCGATGCTGGCTCCCATCGCGCCCATCGTGTCTGTCGCATCGAACGGCGGCAGCGCGCCCAAGTTGTAACAGCCGATGCCCCCGGCGACGATCACGTCCTTCATCTTGTTGCCCAGCGCGTAAAAGGTGCTGCGATGCGGGCAGCCGGGGCAAAAGATGGGGGAACGGCCGGGCAACTCTGGCAGCGGCAATTGTCGCTCCTCACTGACCGCCTCCGGGGGCAAAAGGCCCGCCTCGGCAGCTAATTTCTCGATCACGGCCGGCGTAAGCTCGCCATAAGCCGGGAACACGTCCTTGCCCCGGCACGCGATTCCCATGGCCTTGATCTGCTCCTCAAAGAACGGGTCCAGTTCCTCGATGACCAACAGTTGCTCGACTCCCTCGGCCAGCTCGCGGATCAGCGCGGGCGGCAGCGGATAGCTCATCCCCAGTTTGAGGAACGAGGCCTGCGGGAAAATCTCGCGGGCATAGTTATAGACCGCGCCGGCGGCCACGATGCCCAGCTTGCGCTCTCCCCACTCTAGCCGGTTGAGCGGGTAGGAGTTGGCGAATTCGGCCAGCTTTTTCAGCCGCTCCTCGATCAGCGGGTGCTGGTGTTTGGCCCACACGCACGTGCAGACCAGGCGATGAGGATCCCGCTTCAGCGGCGGGGTGGGTGCGGCGTCGTCCGCCGTCCGCTCGCCCAGTTCTACCGGCGAGGCGGAGTGTGAGATACGCATCACGGTGCGCAGCAGAACGGGCGTGTCCCACTGCTCGGAAAGCTCCAGCGCGGCCCCCACAAAGTCCTTCGACTCCTGGCTGTCAGAAGGCTCCAACACGGGCATCTTGGCAAAGCGCCCGTACTGACGGTTGTCCTGCTCGTTCTGCGAGCTGAACATGCCGGGGTCGTCAGCGGCGACGATGACCAGCCCGCCGCGCACGCCCGTGTAGACGGCGTAGAAGAAGGAATCGGCGGCCACGTTCATGCCCACCGATTTCATCGCTACCATTGCCCGCTTGCCGGCGTAGCACGCGCCGATGGCGGTGTCCATCGCCACCTTCTCGTTGGTTGACCACTCGGCATAGATCTCGTCGTACCGGGCCACGTTCTCCATGATCTCTGAACTGGGCGTCCCCGGATAGCCCGTGGCGACCTGCACCCCGTACTCGTAAGCCCCACGGGCAATAGCTTCGTTACCTGACAACAATTTCATATTCTCACCTCATCAGAGTCATCTGCGATCAAGAACATACCGTCCAACACCTTGACGGCCGCGCCGCCCAGCCGGACCGACTCGATCCGCTCCGGCGAACCCAGAATCTCCAGCGTACCTCGGCCCGGACGTCCGACAAATTGCCCCTGCTCTGCCACGAGCGTCGGTCCCGGTTTCAGGCCGTAGCGCACCACGTAGGCCCCCATCGCGCCGGAGGCCGAACCGGTGAAGGGGTCCTCCATCGTGCCGCGCGGATCGAACAGGCGGGCGTGGGTATCCGCCTCCGGGTCGAACCCGCCGATGGAGAACATAAAAGCGGCCGAGACGCCGGCCCGGTCGCAGAGATCGGCCAAAGCCTCCCGCTCCATCTTTACTTGCCCTAAAACATGCACGTCTCTGGCCGGTACGATCAGGAACGGGACACCCGTGCCGGCGACCTGGGGCGGGCAATCGGGCCGCAGGTCTGGGACGGCGAGGCCAAAGCAGGGCGCGGTTTCCTCCGCC
>DUEK01000113.1 GCA_011192155.1 Thermoflexia bacterium | reverse complement strand
GAAGCGACTCTTTTGTTAGATCATCCAAATTTCAACATCTCAGTGTATCTCTGTGCCTTCTCTGCGCTCTCTGTGTAACTGATTTTGGCCTCTTTGAAAAAGTGTCCGGTAGTGAAATCAGAGGAGGGATGTTCGATTATGACAAACACCAAAAAAGGCCGCGTCTTTTCCGGCGCTCGCCCCACCGGACGCCAACATCTGGGCAACTATTTGGGCGCCATCCGCAACTATGTCGCCCTGCAAGACGATTACGACTGCGTCTATTGCGTGGTGGACCTGCACGCCCTCACCACGCTCGAGGATACCGACAAACTGCGCGGGTGGACCTACGAGATGACGCTCGACTGGCTGGCTGCCGGGATGAACCCCGATCTGGGCACTATCATCTTTGTCCAATCCCACGTGCCCCAGGTGACAGAACTGCACCTGTTGCTTTCGATGGCGACCCCGCTGGGCTGGCTGACCCGGCTGCCCACGTTCAAGGACAAGGTGCGCCAGCAGCCGGATAACGTCAACTATGGGCTGGTCGGCTACCCAGTGCTGATGGCCGCCGACATTGCGCTCTACAAGGCGGACGTCGTGCCGGTCGGCGTGGACCAGGCCCCCCACCTGGAATTTACCCGCGAGATCGTGCGCCGTTTTAACCATCACTTTGGCGAGGTGCTGATCGAACCCCAGGCCAAGCACACCGAGTTTACCAAAGTGCTGGGGATTGACGGCGAACAAAAGATGAGCAAGTCGCTGGACAACCACATCGAGATCGCCGCCTCGCCGGAGGAAATCGAGCAGCGAGTGATGCAGATGAAGACCGACCCGGCCCGCAAATTCCGCTCCGACCCCGGGCACCCGGAGGTGTGCAACTTGTTCTCTTTGCACAGTTTCTTCTCCGCCGACCAGGTGGCGCAGATCGAACAGGATTGTCGTGGGGCCGGGATCGGCTGCGTGCAGTGCAAGCGGCTCTTTGCCCAGAACCTGAGCGCTCACTTTGCCCCGTTCCGCGAGCGGAGAGCTGAACTGGCTAAAGACCCCGACGTTGTCTGGGACGTCCTGGCCGAGGGCGCGCGCCGGGCCTCCGTCATCGCCTCGGAGGTCATCTCCGAGGTCAAAGATGCTATTGGATTGCCCAAACCACGGTGACGGACGAAACCACAACCCTCGCTTACCTGCGCCAGCGCGTGGCCGAGTTCGTGACCGCCCGCAATTGGGAACAGTTCCACACCCCCAAGAACCTGAGTGGCGCTATCGCTATCGAAACCACCGAGCTGATGGAGCACTTTCAATGGCTCACCGACGAGCAAGCGGCGGTCGCCCTGCAAGATGAGACCAAACTGGCCGCTGTGACCGATGAACTGGCCGACGTGCTCATCTACACGCTCAGCCTGGCGAACGCGCTGGACGTGGATGTGAGCGCGGCGGTACTGGGCAAGTTGGAACGAAATGAGGAGCGCTTCCCCGCCGAGGAGTGGCAAGGGCGGGCGCGAGGAGTCAAAGATGCGGGCAGTCGTACAACGGGTTAGTAAAGCATCGGTGAGCGTTGCGGGAGAGATCGTCGGGGCCATTGAGCGGGGCGTGGTCGTGCTGGTGGGCGTCGCCCACGGCGACACGCAGGAACAAGCCGAGTGGCTGGCGCGCAAAATCGCCGGCCTGCGCATCTTTGAAGATAGCGCGGGCAAGATCAACGCCGGCCTGCTTGACGTGGACGGCGCAGCGCTCATCATCTCCCAGTTCACCCTCTACGCCGACGTCCGCAAGGGCCGCCGCCCCAGCTTTATCAACGCCGCCCAACCAGAGGCGGCAGAACCACTGATCGAACACTTTGCCCAGGCTATGCAAAAGCACGGCGTGCCCGTCGAGAGCGGTGTCTTTGGCGCGCACATGCTGGTCGAAATCCACAACGACGGCCCCGTGACTATCATACTGGAGCGATAGGAATCGTGAAGGATACAGACTTGCGTCAGGCTGACCTGTCCCCCTACGCCGGTCGTTGGGTGGCGCTGGTGCGCGGGCGCGTGACCGGGACGGGATGGACAGCCGACGAAGCCCGCCAGTCCGCCAAACGCAGCCGACCCAAGGAAGAACCCCAGGTGATCTTTGTCCCGGCCGTGGAGAATCTCAATGACCAACATCGTTTTGCCTGATTGGCCCTGGCAGGCCGTCCGCCGGCTGGCGAAAGAGCGCGGCATACAGACGTGGCCCGTGGGCGGAGCAGTGCGCGACACGCTGCTGGATCGCCCCGTACACGATTGGGACTTTGCCGTCGAGCGGGACGCGATGAAACTAGCCCGCGCCGTGGCCGACGCGCTGGACGGGGACTACTTTCCCCTAGACGTGGAGAGGGACACCGGCCGGGCCATAGCGACGACCCCGAACGGCGCGCGGGTGGAACTAGACTTTGCCGCGCTGCGCGGCGGAGACCTAGAGGTCGACCTGTTGGCGCGCGACTTTACCATCAACGCCATGGCGCTGAACGAAACGGGCGCGTTGATAGACCCGGCGGGCGGTCAGGCCGACCTGTCGAACTGCCGCATCCGCGCCACGAGCGAGCGCGCCTTCCAAGATGACCCAATGCGGTTACTACGCGGGGTGCGGATGGAGACCGAGATGGGGTTTGAGATCGAGCCGCAGACAGCAGACTGGATCCAGCGCGACGCGAGCCTGGTAGCTCTCTCGTCAGCGGAGCGCGCGCGGGACGAGTTTGCGCGCCTGCTGACGCTGCCGCGCACCGTCATCCCCCTGCAACGGTTGGACGAGTTCGGCCTGCTGCCTCACGTGGCGCCGGAACTGGAAACACTCAAAGGCGTCACCCAGTCGCCGCCGCACCGCTTTGACGTTTGGCGCCACACATTGATGACGATGGACACGCTCGAGGGGGTCGTCGCCGCCATCACCGGGCAAAAGGTCAAAAAGCGCGTGCTGGCGGACGCCCCCATCGCCGCCTGGGGCGACATAGCGCGGGTGCTGGGCCAGTTCGCCAACGACGTGACCGCGCACCTGGCAGTCGAAATCAGCGGTGGGCGGGACCGCGCGATGTTGCTCAAACTGGCCGCGCTCTTGCACGATGTGGGCAAGCCCCAGACCTGGTCGCAGGGCGAGGATGGCCGCATCCACTTTTACAACCACGAACCGGTAGGGGCGCAAATGGCGGCCAGACGGCTGAAAAAACTGCGCTTTAGCCGCGACGAGGCGGAGCGAATCCGCACCATAGTCGGCCAACATCTGCGCCCGGCTCACCTCTCCCGCGCCGAGAAAGTCACCCGCCGCGCCGTCTACCGCTACTTTCGAGCCACGAGTTGCGCCGGGGTGGACGTGGTACTGCTCAGTCTGGCCGATCACCTGGCAACCTATGGCCCCAACCTCCAGGAGCAACGCTGGACGAGGCGGCTAATGGTAGCAGAGACTCTACTGCACCACTGCTTTGAGCGATACGAGGAAACTGTGGCCCCGCCGCCGCTGGTCACAGGCAACGACCTGATGGCCGAACTGGGGCTGAATCCTGGGCCAAATATCGGCCAACTGCTGGACAAGTTGCGAGAAGCTCAGGCCGCTGGAGAAGTGAACACGCGAGAGGAGGCGCTGGCGCTGGTACGAAAAATCGGCAGGCCCACTTGACAATCTCAAACAGTTGGGATAGAATACCATCGCGCCGAGATAGCTCAGCCTGGTAGAGCACCTGACTGAAAATCAGGGAGTCGTGAGTTCAAATCTCACTCTCGGCACCTGAACTGGTTTTTACTCCTACTCCCCCCGGCAGCAATATCGCCTTCGCCGCCTGGGTTGCCATCTCCACCGCGAGCGCCTG
>DUEK01000112.1 GCA_011192155.1 Thermoflexia bacterium | reverse complement strand
CCATCATCTTTGATACGTGGCATCTGGTGGCCCACGATACCTCATTCGATCGCGAGTTTGGATCGTCGCAGTGGATCAGAGGGCAGGAAGATGATCGCTATCGCGCGACGCCGCTTTGGCCCAAATTGCCCGCCGCGGCGGATAAATTCCGCTACTCGGATGCCGTCCGGCAATATCTGCGCAACGTATCTGAACGACAGACTGAGGCGGACTATTTTGTGGCCCAGACGATGCAGGCAGCCATAGATTGGCTGCGCGAGAATCACGACCAGAACAAATTTTTCCTCCACGTTGATTCGTTCGACCCTCACGAGCCGTGGGACCCGCCGCAATCTTATGTCGATATGTACGATCCAGGGTACGTGGGTGAAGAGGTGATCTATCCGGCGTATGCGCCGCCCGACTATTTGACCGCCGATGAGTTGAGCCACACGCAAGCTCTATACGCCGCCGAAGTGACGTTGATGGACCATTGGCTGGGCAAACTTGTGGCAGAGATAGAGAACCTGGGCTTGCTGGATAATACGGTCGTCATCCTGGCCTCCGATCACGGTATCTTTTTGGGAGAGCACGATAGCGTCGGCAAAAAGTGGGACTATAAGGGATACACAGAATGTTATCCTCTGTACGAGGAATTGGTACACATCCCGCTGATGATTCGCGCGCCGGGGATGGGCCACCGGCGCATTTCCGATCTGGTGCAGCCAGCGGACTTGATGCCGACGATTTTGGAGTGGGCCGGCGCCGGCGACCCAGGCACGATGCACGGGCACTCGCTGGTTCCAATGCTCGAGGACGCGACCGGCTCCTCACACACCCCGCCGCGCTCCTTTGTGATATCATCGCGCTCCTGGTACATCCCTCTATCCACGAAACTGCGTTGTACGATCACCGATGGCGCGTGGACCTTGATCTATGGAGGAACGCACGCGCCCAGCGAGCTATATTACTTGCCCGACGACCCACAACAACAAACAGACTTGTTGAATGATCAGCGCGACACAGCGCGCCGCCTGCACGCCGAGCTGGTCCCTTTTCTGAAAAAGGCCGGACTAGGCGAGGAGTACATCGCCCCCTGGCGGAGCGCGCCGTGTTAGCACAAGCGAGGCATTTCCGAAAACGCAAGGAGGCTTGGCATTGATAGACGATAAAATCACCCGGCGTCAGATGTTGCTGGGTATGGGAGCGCTCGGCGCGACCGCGCTGGTGGGCTGTTCGCGCTTTGGCGTCCTTAATGGTAAACCCGGTGAAGGAAACGGAAACTCGCCGGACAACCCTGGCGACTCGGCATCGTCTGGGGCTGGATGGAACTTTATCGTCGTGGTGTGCGACACGCTGCGCTACGACCACGTTGGTTTTCACGGCAATACACACATCCAGACGCCCAACATTGACGCCTTTGCCGCCGAGTCGCTGGTGTTCGACAAGGCTTACGCGGGGGGATTCCCAACGCTCCTAAACCGCGCGGAACTGTTTACCGGGCGCTACACTTTTGCCTACATGGGCTGGGAGGATATGCGCGACGACGAGATTGTTCTGGCAGAGGTTCTAAATCAAGCCGGCTACACGACGGGCATCGTCTTTGACACGTGGCACCTAAAAGCACACAAAACCTCGTTTGACCGCAAGTTCAAATCGTGGCAGTGGATCAGGGGGCAAGAAGACGATCACTACCGTTCCGCCCCACTCCACCCCACGCTGCCCGCGGCCCCGGAGAAACTGCGCGACGTGGAAGCCGTCGAACAATACCTGCGCAACGTATCTGAGCGACAGACTGAGGCGGACTATTTTGTGGCCCAGACAATGCAGACGGCCATAGAGTGGCTGCGCGATAATCACGACCAGAACAAGTTCTTCCTCCACGTTGATTCGTTCGACCCGCACGAGCCGTGGGATCCGCCGCAATCATACATTGATCTATACGATCCAGGCTACGAGGGCGACGAGATAATCTACCCGCACTATTCCCCTCCCGACTCGCTGAGCGACGACGAATTGAACCACATACAAGCTCTATACGCCGCCGAGGTGACGTTGGTGGACCACTGGCTGGGCAAACTCCTGGCGGAAATAGACAACCTGGGACTGCAAGAGAATACCGTCGTCATCCTCAAATCCGACCATGGCATTCTGTTGGGGGAGCACAACAGCCTCGGCAAGGCCTGGTTTTCTCCCCAAGGTTACAGATGTTATCCTCTCTACGAAGAGTTGATCCATATCCCCCTGATGGTTCGCGTACCGGGAGTGGCTCACCGGCGCATCTCCGACCTGGTGCAGCCGGCGGACCTGATGCCGACGATCCTGGAATGGGCCGGCGCCAACGACCCAGGCACGATGCAGGGCGTCTCGCTAGCGTCGACGATTGAGGACGTGGCCGGTTCCTCGCACACACCGGCGCACACCTCCGTGATATCAGCGCGTGCTTTGAGTATCGGCCAATCCGCCAACCCGCGTTGCACGGTCACTGATGGCGAGTGGACCTTGATCCACGGAGGCGCGCACATAGAGAGTGAACTATACCACCTGCCCGACGACCCACGACAACAGACCAACCTGTTAAACGACCAATGCGACGTAGCGCGCTCCCTACACGCAGACCTGGTCGCCTTCCTGGAATCGATCGGCACATCCGAAGGATACATCAATACCTGGCGACCAGCGCCATGTTAACTTGTCACTCGTAACTTGCACTTGCAAACTTGCCACTAGGAGAATCATGCCTGCCGAAAAACATAAAGTACTGGTGATCGGTTTAGATGGAGCAACGTTCGACATCCTGACCCCTCTCGTGCAGCAGGGCCTCATGCCCAACCTGGCGGCTTTGATGGAGCAGGGCTGCTGGGGCAAGCTATCATCCACAATCCCGCCCTTTACCGCAGCGGCGTGGAGTTCATTCATCACCGGCAAGAACCCGGGGCGGCACGGGGTGCTCTCCTTCCGCTACAAGCGTGATCGTTTCAACTATGACGTGCGCGGCAGCGGGTTCGTTGACGCGCAGCGCTTTGACCAAACATTGTGGGAGATTCTGAGCGCGGCCGGCAAGCAGATCGGGGCCGTCAACGTACCCCTGACCTACCCCGCGCGCCCGGTCAACGGATATATGGTGACAGGGATGCTGACGCCCCTGAGCGCAGAGCAATTCACCTACCCGGCTGAATTCGCGCGAACCCTCCAACTGGACCAGGATTACGTCATTGACGTCGATTTTATCCGCGACGAGGAAAACTTTCGCGTGCGGGGATTCCCGCCCAAAGCCGAGATGATCGCCCAGGTTAGCAACATGTCACGAGTGCGCGCCCAGGTCTGCGCCCGTCTCCTGCGAGACGAGCCGTGGGATTTCTTCATGGTCGTGTTCACCGGCACCGATCGCGTCATGCACTTTTTCTGGGACGATCTGGCCGCCATCGTAGCGGACGGTGGAGCGAACGATCCCATCCAGCAAAAGGT
>DUEK01000111.1 GCA_011192155.1 Thermoflexia bacterium | reverse complement strand
TTCGTCGCGCTTCGGCGATTCACTCAACACCCACTCACGCTTGTCTGAGTGCCATTCCATTTCGGGGATTCTGATTCCGGATGGCCCCACAAAGATTGGATAGTACATCGCCGGGCGCGCAGCCCTATAGGCGTTTGCACCTCCATGTTTTCGGAAGTTTACCCATTCGTACCTGCCCTTCTCATCTTGCTCAGCATAACGTGATATCTGTTTCTCAGTATGCGGGAGCCTGCCAACTTCTGTCAGATCACCAACAGCGTAAAAAATCGCGTACTCGTGTGCAATAGAGAAACCCTTCGGGGTCGCCCGGCCAGAAGGATTGCTTCTAATAGACACACACCCACGCATGCTTTCCTGACCGAGCACTCGCTCAATGAGCAATCTCAATCTGTGAGCTTCGGCATCATCAATCGTGATGCATAGCATACCATTCACGCGAAGAAGCGAAAGCCCTGAACGAATACGGCTTTCAAGCAATGCAAGCCAAGATGAGTGCTTATAGTCATTCTTGTAGAGAATTGCTGAAGCGCTGGTATTGTATGGCGGGTCAATATAGATACACTTCACCTCTTCCCGATACCTCTCCCCCAGCAAATTCAACGCCTGCCAATTCTCCCCGTGCACCAGCAACCCATCGGTCATCTCGTCCAAATCGTCGAAACTGCCCAGCAGGCGGTCCACAAAGCCCTGCCCTGAGCCTGTCGAAGGGTCGCGGTCAAAGTGGCGCGTATCCAGTACCAGCGTGGGGTGCGCCTTGAGGACGGCGATCCTGGGTTCGCGGGCGTCCCGCCCGCGCTCAACGCCCCCGCGCTCAACCCAGCCGGACCACAGCCATTCTTCAGGCTCGTCCACCAACCCAGCCTTCACAGGATTCTGGCGGATATATTCGACTGTGGCGGCAAAGTGCCGTTCATCCCGTATGAAGCGGTCGAAATAATCGGGCATCCAAAACAAGCCGCTTTTTCCCAAAATCTTGTTGGCTTTGTGGGCAGTGAAGGATTTCCAGCTATGCATGATATCCGAGAGCGAATGGCCCATTGTCTCAATCAGCACATGCACATGGTTTGGCATGACGCACCAGGCAATGAGACGGTACCGTTCCCCGTCAAAGTGTTTCAGAGCGTTTTGAACAAGTTCGGCGATCCGCTCGTCGCGCAGGTAGCAGGCACCCATTCCGCTATCCGCGTATTTCTCGATCTTTTTCCGCAAGGCCACAGCTTCTTTCGAGTCCGCAGAAAGCCCTTTGCGCCAATGCAGTTCCTGTTTCCATTGCTCGATGACGCTGGCGGGAACAGAGTCGTGGAGCCGGAATGTGATGAACTGGATCGTGTCTTCCGCGTCAAAGTGCGGGAGGTAGCCGCGGGAGTGCCAGCCTTTGTGGGATGATTGGGATGGTTGTGGAGATGAGGGGCTCTTTTTTGCGGACGATGCGGACGGGACGTCCGCGTACCCAGGTGTGCTCCCAACAGACGATGCGGACGGGACGTCCGCGTACCCAGGTGTGCTCCCAACAGACGATGCGGACGGGACGTCCGCGTACCCAGGTGTGCTCCCAACAAACCCCAGCGCCCGCCACTCGTCCCACTGGGCCTCGCAGTCGGCGATTTCGGGGTAAAAGGTCTCGGCAATCTGCCCCACGGTGATGCAGTAAAAGGTCTCGGTGACGAACTTGCGCTTTTCCCACAGCATCTTTTGAAAGTTCTCGATCTGCGCCAGGAAAGCGATGATGCGCTTGCCCACGCGCTTGATCAGGCGCAGCAGTTGGAACCAGCCCTCGGCCAGGTCCTCGCCGGCGGCCTCCAGCTCCTCCAGGTTGAGCACCTCGTTCTTGAGGTAAAAGTCCAATTCGCGGGCGAGAAAGCCCGCCAGGTCCTTGTGGATGAAAAAGTCGCTGGTGTTGCGGCGGGTGTACCGGCGCAGATGGTGCTCCAGGTAGGAGACGGGTTCGCCCTTGGCGGTCTTGCGCCGCTCGGCGCTGAGGGCGGCCAGGGCGCGGGGAGATTTCGCCAACCGCCGGGGAATCTTTTCCAGCGCCTCGGCGATTATCGCCTCTTGCTGCTTCCGCTTGCCGTAGGTGATGGCCTCTTGTGGGGTCAGGGGACGGTACTCGAAGGGGATGAGCAATTCGCCAGTCGTATCATCCCAGGCGATGCCGTCTGGGCGGGGCAGGAAGAAGCGCTTTTCGCCCTTGACGTTGTTCTGCTCCACGTCGGCGGCCTGGAGCTTGAAGCGCGCGGTGACGCCGTTGGGGGCCTGGTAGGTATAGTCAGTAAAGTGCTCGGCGGTTTTGATATAGTACTGGTCGTGGTTGGCCCAGTAGAGAGTGACCTCCTCGCCGTTGTAGGGGATGGCATAGCGCTCCCTTTTGGAATAGCGGCGCTTGGAGATAAAATCGCCGTCCTGGTAGTAGCGGCTGAAAAAGGCATACAAGTGGTTGTAGATGGCGGCTTCCAGCGCCCGATGGTCGCGTGCGCCGGCGGCCTGGGTCTGCGCGGCAAGATACTCCTTCCCGGCCTTGGTGTCGCTGTACTTGACGGCTAGATTGCCCTCGGCGTCCAGAGCGTCGTCGCCCAGCGCATCCAGCGCCTTTTCCCGGGCCGCTTCCAACGCCTGGGTCGCATGCGCTTGTTCGGCCAGCGCGCCGCGCTCCAGTTCCTCGGCGATGGCCTGCGGCAGGTCCTCGCCGATAAAGCGCTCAATGATCTCTCGCTTGTGGTTCATGATGCGGTAGATGCCAAAGTCCAGGTCGGCGCTATCGAATTGGAAGAGTTCGCGCAAGAGAGATTGAAATTTCGCCAACGAATTATTCATAGACAGTTCTCCCATTCGGAGCTAACTGGTGTTCTGAACCATCTGGCCGCCGGACCTGGCGACCCGGCGGGAGCGCGCGCCCCTATTTTACCCCATCCGCGCTATCTTTGCCAGTGTCACCGGTGAACCTGGTAAACGACCATCGTCTCCCCGCCGGCGATCGTTCTCTGCTCCAGCGTCACCCGATGCAACTCTTCCAGAATGTCGTCGCGGGCGGCCAGGTCGGGGAACCAGTTGGGAAAGATGATGGCGTAATCTACGTTTTGCTCGACCAGAAAATCGGCCAGGAGCGCGTCCCGGTTAGGACTGCGCAAGAGTGGGACGACCTCCGGCGTGATCAGGCCCGCCAGGTCTACCACCGGCCGCTCGGAGAGGTAGGCGATGGCGCCGATATCGTTGAGGGCCAGTGTCGCGCCCGGCGGGGTGTGCTC
>DUEK01000110.1 GCA_011192155.1 Thermoflexia bacterium | reverse complement strand
GCCCGTCAGGCTTATTTTGTCCTGTTCGAGGTCGAGGCGCACCGGCGGGCCGCGGCGGGCGCGACGACCGACGATCTCTGTGCGCTCTATCTGGACAACCTGCGCGAGCAATTCGGCGACTCGGTCGCGCTCTCTGACGATTTCCGCTGGGAGTGGATCGCTATTCCGCACATCTACGAGGCCCCGTTCTACTGCTATGCCTATAGTTTCGGCCAACTGTTGGTGCTGGCGTTATACCAACAGTACAAGAGCGAGGGCGCGTCGTTCGCGCCCCGCTACGAGAAAATTCTCGCCTACGGCGGATCGGCCAGCCCGGCTCACATCATCGGCGAGGCTGGCTTTGACATGGCCTCACCCGACTTTTGGCAGGGCGGATTCGATGTCTTGCAGGGCTTGATGGACGAGCTAGAGGCGCTAGAGGCGTGATTGCGCTTTCGACCGGCTCGCTCTATAGTTACGGCGCGGCCCGCGTGTTCGAACTGGCCGCCGAGGCAGGGTACGACGGCATCGAAGTGCTGGTGGATCATCGCTGGGATGGTCGCCAGCCTGACTACTTGCGTCGTCTGTCCGCAGACTATGACCTGCCCATCCTTGTCGCCCACAGTCCCTTTGCCGCGCACGTACCAGACTGGCCGGACGACCAACTGGGCCGGCTGCGGCGCACGGTGGAACTGGCGCAGGAGGTTGGGGCGGCGACGGTCGTGACTCACCTGCCGTTCCGTCTCTACGCTGTCGCGGGCCAGTGGCACGGATATAGGCCGCGCCGTTTCTTCCTGCCGCTACCGCTTCCCCGCCGCGAGCCTTACTATCACTTTCTGCGCGAGGGACGTGTGGCCGACCTGGAGGCCGAGACGGGGGTTACTATCGGGGTCGAGAATATGCCCTCGAAACAAATCCTGGGGCTGCGCATCAATGGCTATTGGTTCAACACTCCCGCTGAACTCGTTCGCTTTCTCCATCTCACGCTCGATACGACCCACCTGGGCACCTGGGGCCTGGCCCCACTGGCGGTCTATGAGCAATTGCGGGAGCGAGTGGCGCACGTGCATCTCTCCAACTTTGACGGACGCGAGCACCGCTCGCCGCCGGACGGACGGTTGCCGCTGGCCGAGTTGCTCCACGCGCTGGCGCGCGATGGCTACGAGGGCGTCATCACCGTCGAGACCAGCCCCGACGCGCTGGACGCCGAGGACGAAACGAAATGTCTGGCAGCGCTGCGGCGGGCGCTGGCGTTTTGCCGTGAGCACTTTGATTGACTAAACAAAGAAACCTGGTTTCTTTGCAAAGGATACCATTATGTCAGAAATCACACCCCAACAATTCCGTGAGACCGCTGCTCGCATCGAGGCCGAAGTGGGCAAGTACATCGTCGGTCAGCGGGGCGTGGTCCGTCACACGCTCATCTGCCTCGTTGCCGGGGGGCACGCGCTGCTGGAAGGCGTGCCTGGCCTGGGCAAGACCATGCTCGTGCGCGCGCTGGCGCAGGCACTCGATCTCAACTTTGCCCGCATCCAGTTCACGCCCGATCTGATGCCGGCCGATATAGTCGGCACCGACATCCTGGAGGAGGCGGAGGACGGGCGGCGCGAGTTCCGCTTCCAGCGCGGGCCGGTGTTCACCAACCTGCTCCTGGCGGACGAGATCAACCGCGCTACGCCCAAGACCCAGAGTGCGCTCTTGGAGGCGATGCAGGAGCGCACCGTCACCGTCGCCAACCGCTCCTACACGCTAGAGCCGCCCTTTTTGGTGCTGGCGACGCAGAACCCTATTGAGATGGAGGGCACTTACCCGCTGCCGGAGGCGCAACTGGACCGCTTTTTGTTCAAGATCAACGTCGAGTTTCCGGCCGCGGACGAACTGGTCGAGATTCTGAATCGCACGACGGGGGAGGCGGAGCCAGAGATCGGCGTCGTGGCCGATGGCGCGACGGTGCTGGCGATGGGCGCGCTGGCGCGGCAGGTGCCGGTCGCTTCAGTTGTGGCTGATTACGCCGCTCGTCTGGTCATCGCCACGCACCCCGAAAGCGACGCGGCCCCAGAGATGGTGCGCCGGTACACGCGCTACGGCGCCAGCCCTAGGGCGGCGCAGGCGCTCATCCTGGGCGGCAAAGTGGCCGCACTGCTGGCGGGGCGGTACAACGTGGCGTTCGAGGACTTGCGGGCGGTCGCGCCGGCCGCGCTGCGCCACCGCATCTTGCTCAATTTTGAGGGACAGGCGGAGGGTGTGAGCAGCGACGATGTGGCGGCGGCAGTGCTGAAGGAGGTCGCCGAGCCGGAATAGGCATTACCCGGCGTTTTTGTCGCTTCTCTCCAACCGTGCTGCTAGGTCGCTGATCTCTTGCTCTAGCTTTCGCTGACGAAACCAGATGGAAAAGACCAGTACGAACGTAAACGCCCAAAAGACGGCATAAGCGGCTACCAGATAGATCGGCATTTCTAACTCCTTTTTTCTGTAACTTGCCAAACCCTAAAGGTTTTCCGAAACCTTTAGGGCTTTCTCGTCTTCCGCCCGCAATTGCAGCCGGGCTAGCGCGTCGGCGGCTCGTTCCAAGTGCACCCGCTGGCGCAGCAGCGTGGCGTAGAGTAGCGTGAACGCCGCTATGGATGCCAGCAAAGTCTGTACCATTCGTGGCGTCATCGCCATTCCCTCTCCGCCCGTCATAATGTCTGGGTGGATGGTGCGCCACCAGCGGATGGCGAACCAGGAGAGGGGTACGGTGACAAAGGCGACGATGCCATAGACAGTGGCGAAGCGGGCTTTCTGTTCTGGACTCTCGATGGCTGACCGCAGCATGCCATAGGCTACGTAGATGAGCAGTTGTACGGCCGAGATGGTCAGCCGCGGTTCCCAAGTCCAATAAGCGCCCCAGGCTGGTTTGGCCCACAGCGATCCTGTGACGACCGCCATCGTGATAAAGGTCAACCCAATCTCGACCGAGGAGAGAGCCAGGATATCCCAGCGTCGCTCCCCCCGCGCCAGGTAGCCGATGCCGGCCACAAAGGTGACAAAGAAGGCAAAGAACCCCACCCAGGCGCAGGCGACGTGGAAGTAAAAGATGCGTTGCACGTCGCCCATCGTTGCCTCGCGGGGGGCGTAGAGGAAAACCATCCCCAGCGCGACGAGCACGGCTATGGCGCTCAATCCGGCCAGCACAATTCCCAGCCAGTCGTACATTCGTGAATTCGTATGTTCGTACATTCGCATTTCATTCCTCTACCACGTACTCAAAAGTGAGCATCGAGACGGCCACGATGACCAGGTCATAGACGACCAGCAACCGCGTCCAGCCGCCCACGTCCGCCAGCGTTCCCCCTTCCACCAGCCCACCGGTGGCCTGGACTGCGGCGATGAGGGCGGGAATCGCCAGCGGCAGGAGCAGGACGGGCAGCATCACCTCGCGTGCCCGCGTGTTGACGGCGATGGCCGCCAGCAGCGTCCCCACGGCCCCGTATCCCACCGTCCCCAGCGCCATCACCAGCAGCACCCCCAGGCGCAGGAGCGACACGTTAAAGAGGGCGGAGAATAGCGGCAGGAGAACAATTTCCACGATTCCCATAAAGATCAGGTTGCCTATCGCTTTGCCAAAGTAAATGGCGCTACGGTCCACCGGCGCCAACATGAGGCCATCAATGCAGCCGCTCTGTTGCTCCCGGGCCAGCGAGCGGCTCAACCCCAGTGTCCCGGCAAAGGCTATCGTCGCCCACAGCACGCCCGGAGCCGCCGCGCGGGCCATCGCTCCCCGCAGGTCGAGCGCAAAGCTAAAGATGAACATCGCCAGCACAGAAAAGACCAGCATGGCGCTTATCATCTCCCGCGTGTGGAGTTCGGCGGCGATGTCTTTGGCGACGATGGCAAATACTTTGCGGATAAAGTTCAAATTTCTATCCTCGGACGTGAAGCGTGAAACGTGAAACGTCAAACGTGAAACGTCAAACGTCAAACGTGACTTGTGGTCAGGGCGCGGTAGGTTTCGGGAAAGGTGGTTGGGTCGATAGCCTTTCTGTTTTCGTCGTAGACGATGCGCCCCTGGGTCAACACCACGACGCGCTTGCCTACCGCCAGCCCGCGCTCCAAGTTGTGGGTGGTGAGCAGGATGGTGCAGCCCTCCCCCGCGAGAGTGGTCAGTAGGTCGGTCAGCGCCTGCGAGGCGTTGGGATCAAGCCCCGTGTACGGCTCATCTAACAAGAGCACCTGGGGGCGATGGAGTACCGCCCGCGCCACCGATAGTCGCTGCTGCATGCCTCTGGAAAAAGTGCGTACCAGGTCGCGCCGCCGCGCCGTCAGCCCCACTTGCTCCAGTAAATCCGCGATGCGGGCGGACGCATCGTCCAGATCGTACATACTGGCGTAAAAGTTGAGGTTTTGCTCGGCGGTCAGATCGTCGTAGAGCAGGGTGTGATGGGAGAGGAATCCGATGAGTCGGCGGGCTTGTTCCCCGTTCTTGGCCGGGTCCAGGCCGGCGATATGCACAGAACCCCCGGTGGGCCGGGACAGCGTCGCCAGGATGCGCAGGAGCGTAGTCTTGCCCGCGCCGTTTGGGCCTACCAGGGTCACAGACTCGCCTGCTTCCACTGATAGGGCCACGCCCACCAGCGCCGTGCGCGGACCGAAGGATTTGACGAGGTTGCAGGTATTGATCATTATTGACAATTTATAGACCTCAATCTATAATGCGTTCAGGAGGTGGATATAATGAGTACTGTTAAAGTGATGATTTCAATCCCACAGCCTTTTTTGAAAAAAGTGGATCAGGCTGCCCAGGAGGATCACCGCAGCCGGAGCGAGTTCTTCCGCGAGGCAGCCCGTCTCTATCTACATGTGCGCGCTTCCCAACGCCGACCAATGGACGATCCCCAGGTGCAGGAGGCCGTAGATTTGATGGATCAACTGGCACGCCAAGATCGGCCTATGTCAGGCTGGAACGTGGTTCGCGCCGTACGGGACGAACGTGAGCGAGATGGTAACTGATAATTTCTTCAACGGAGCAATTGTGCCCGATACCTCAGTTATTCTCAAGTGGTTCCTGCACGAGGGAGAAATCGGGCGAGAGCAAGCATTGGCCATGCGCCATGCCTACCTGGAAGGACGCGTGCAATTGCTGGTGCTTGACTTGTTGCTCTATGAAGTGGCCAACGTGCTGCGCTACAAGCCGGACTGGGATGCCTCCCGTGTTGCCCGGGCGATTCATATCCTTCTGGCCCTAAAACTGCAAGTCATCCCTGTTTCGCCCGCACTCCTCCAACGCGCTGTAGAATTGGCCTACAAGCACGATCTTGCGGTGTATGATGCTTCCTTTGTCGCCCTGGCCGAAGAGAAACGGGCTGTTTTTATCACCGCCGATCAAAAAGCGGCGCGCAGGCTGGAAGCACTACCTCACGTGCGCTCTTTGACAGACATCACTGCAAAGAACTGCTAAGAAACAGCTTTTTTGAAAAATCCAAAACCCCGTCCCCGCTGTTTCTTGTAGCGTGAAGGACGCCGCAGGGGTTTTGGACGCTAACAAGTCACTCCTTCAGACTAGCGCGCGCCTGTCGCTTGAGCGACTTTCGCTTCTTGCGATACGCTCTCTCCGTCACTCTCCCAGCCTCGAAATCAATGTCCAGCGCGGCGATCTGTTCCGCCAGCGAGCGCGCCCGCGCCGGAATCGGTCCGGCCGCCGGGGAGCGGTACATCCAGTAACTCGCCGCCACTGCCGCCGCCAGCGCTACCAGGCCAATTGCTGTTCCTCCGCTCCCCTGCCCTGCCGCTTCTCCGCTTACCGGCTCTACCGTCCGTTCGACCAGTCGAAAGACCAGCGGTTCACCCGCCGCCAGCGGCCCGGCGGTGTAGGAAAGGGCCGGCCCCATCTGAGTGTCCATAGAACCGCCGGGGGTTATGCCCTCCCCTTCCATCTCTAGTCCCTCATCGGAGAGGAGGATCACGATGGAGGCCACCGGCGCGTCAAACGCGCGTTCCACCTCCATCCCCTCGCGGTAGGGAAAGTGGTAACTAAAGAATACCTCGGTGGTGGCGTTGCCTGGCGCGATCGGTTCTGTGTCGCTAAAGCCATCCTCGCTTTCCAGGAACCGTTCCCCCAGGCCGGGACCGTCGAATTCGAGACCTTCCGCCTCTTGGGGTAGGGTAAAGCGCAGCGTGACGGGTCGCTCCGCCTCTGGGTCTTGGATGCCCGTGTAGGCTCGCCCTCCCGTGTTGCCGATCAAATAGTACTCTCCCATCTGGATGCGCTCCCCTGCGCTGCTGATAAACATGTGCAGTTGAGTGATTTGGATGGTCGAAGGGTTTTGCGTGGTCTCGTAGATTGTTACCGGCAGGGAGATTTCTCGTTGCTCTGATTCAAGGGTGATGAAATCGGAGGCGTACATCACGTCCTGGTAAACGACGCGCGCCGTAAGGATATCGCCTTCCTGCGGCGCGAGGCCGTCAAAGTGAAAAGAGCCATCGCTGGTCAACGTGGTGGTATAGACGCCGGTTTCCTCCATCCCAGAGAAGGTGTGGAGCACGACCGGCAAATCTAGAGGGACAGTTCCATCAGGGGTTCCATTGGTCACTTGGCCGATTATCGCGATCTCTTGTTCCTGGGGGTGGGGAGACCAGCCGATTGTCAGCAAAATTAGGATGTAAAACGTAATGCGTGAGGCGTAATGCGTAATGCGTGAGGCGTAATGCGTAATGCGTGATACGTGAGGGGGTTTCATTTTGTCCCCCTTGGCAGTTTGGCTCCGCAGCCGGGGCAGAAATGGTCATCGGGGCCAACGCTGCGCCCGCACTTGGAGCAAAAGTTCACTGTTTCTTCTGCCCTCCTGCTCCTCTGCGCCCCTGTCTCTCGGCTCTCCCGCTTCCCTGCTCTTTCCGCCCGCGCTTGGGCTACCCACGCCTCGATAGCCCGATCTGGGTCTATCTCCGTTCGGCGAAACGGCCGCGCCAGGTACGCCCCCACGACCAGGGCGCAGGCGATTCCAACGAGAATTGCTCCGATGCTCATTCGAGATTCCTCTATTGATTTAGCAGTCTATCTAGCTCTGTCCCCAGCTCCTCTGCGCTCACCGGCCCAATGGAGATGTAGGCTACGTTTCCCTCGGCATTTACCACAAAGGTCTCCGGCACGCCCGTAATGCCGTAGGCAAAGGCGACACGCTGGTTCGGGTCCACCCCTTGGGGGTAGGTGATGTCTAAACGGGAAAGCATTTTCTGCACCTCGTCTTCTTCCTCCTGGATGGCGATTCCGACGAAGGTGACGTCTTGATCCTGGTACTCGTCCCAAACTGTTTGAAAGTCGGGTAATTCGTCTTCGCAGGGCGCGCACCAGGTGGTCCAAAAGTTGATCACCACTATCTCCCCACCCAGATCGGCCAGAGAAAGTGTCGAGCCATCCAGCAGATTGAGCGTGAAATCCGGCGCCGCTTCCCCGACGCGAGGACGTTTTGTTTGTTCGCTGGCCTCCTGCTCACTCGTAACTTGTTCACTCGTCCCTTGCTCACTCGCAATTTGCCCACTCGTCCCCCCCCACATCGCTACGCCAGCGGCGGTCAGCACCAGCAACCCCACCGCTACGCCGATGGCGGTCCCTGCCGTCCGTCGCCGGGCCTGGGGCGCGGATAGGCGCGCGCTACGAGTCGAGGGCCACAGCGCCGCTGTCCCGCCGGCCAAAAAGACCAGACCGCCTACCCAGAGAAAGACGGCCAGTGAGTTGACAAAGACTTTGAAGGTCGCTGCCTGCCCTCCGTCTGACCAACCGGATAGAACGACGTAGAAATCTTCTCGCAGCCCCACCCGCAGCGCGGGCACTGACGCTGTCTGATCGGCGAAATTTACATATTGTTCCATGCGCGGTCGCAGCGTTGCCAGCAGGTTGTCACCGCGGTAGAGCGAGAGGGCGGCCTGTGTGTTCAGGTGATCCGCTCCCGCTTCCTGCGTGAAATCGTCATAGACCAGGGTGTACTCTCCCACATCTGTCGCTTCATCTAAGGAGAGCACCTCTGTCGTTTCGAAAGGGTACATGCGGGTGCCAACTATTCCTGCGGCCATCAGAATTACGCCTGTGTGGACCAGGTAGCCGCCGTACTTGCGGCGGTTGCGACCCAAGAGCGTCCACAGGGCTTGCAGAGGGTTTATGCCCTGTCGCCGGCTGAGTGCGCTTGCGTCGCGGGCGTATTCTGCCAGCGTCGTCGCTCCCGCCAGGCCGATGATGCCAAGCCCGATCAACGGAATCCACCCAGTAAAGCCGGCCAGGGCGGCGGCGCCAACTACCAGCACGGCCCCCAGGACAGACAGCCAACCTCGCCTTTGTAGCCGCGCCAGGGCGGCTGCCGCCTGCCCCAGGAGCGGGCAGACTCCCATCACGAGCACCAGTGCGGCGAACTGGGGGCCGGTCACGCGGTCGAACCAGTCCGGCCCGGCCTCAAAGCGCTGATTGGTTAGCACCTCTGTGATCGTGGGGAGCACGCTGCCGATAAAGACCGAAACGGTGAGTGTGACAAAGAGGAGCAGGGTCAAAAAGAACATCCCATCGCGGGAGAGTAACCTCTCCACGGGACGCGGATCGGCCAGGGTAGAGCGGCGGTTGATCATCAGAGCCAACGAACTGGCCAGCGTCAGCCCGATGGCGGCCAGAAAGTAAGGTCCCAGATTGGAGCGGGCAAAGGCATGGACCGATTGGATCATCCCACTGCGGGTGGTAAAGGTGCCAAAGAGCACCAGGGTGAAAGAGAAAACGGCCAGCAGCAGGTTCCACCAGCGAAACCCGCCTCGCTGCTCCTGCATCACTGCGCTGTGGAGGAGAGCGGTGGCGGTGAACCAGGGCAACAGTCCGGCGTTCTCTACCGGGTCCCAGCCCCAGTAGCCGCCCCAGCCCAGCACATCGTAGGCCCAGCGCATACCGAGCAAAAGACCTATTCCCAGGAAAAGCCAGGCCGCCAGTGTCCAGCGACGGGAGGCGGCGGGCCAATCCTCTATCCGCCGGGTAATCAGGGCCGCCAGCGCAAAGGCAAAAGGCACTGCCAGGCCGACGTATCCCAGGTACATCGCAGGTGGGTGAAAGATCATCCCAGGATGGCGCAGTAGGGGGTTCATCCCCTGGCCGTCCGCTGGCGCAGTCGCCATTTGGGCAAAGGGATTGGAGAGAAAGAGCGTCACGCCGGTAAAGAAAGTGGTAATGAGGCTGAGAAAAACTGTCGCCCAGGGGAGCAGGGGACGAGTGCGATCCGAAGGGCGGGCCACGACCAGGGCGGCAAAGAGCGCTTGGAGGAAGGCCCACATCAGCAACGATCCCTCCTGTCCGGCCCACACAGCCGAGATTTTCAAGTAGAGCGGGAGCGCGCGGCTAGAGTGCTCGGCCACGTAGCGGATCTGGAACTGATCGTCTAGGAAGGCGGCCAGGAGGATCAGGAACGCCAGGCCCAGCAGTCCCGTTGTAGCATAGACTCCGTTGCGCGCGCTTTGCTCCCAGCGAGAGTCAGATTGGCGAATGGCCCAAAAGGCAGCGCAGGCTGCGTAGAGAGCCACGGTCAGCGCCAGAGCGGTGAGGATGGAGCCTACCTCTGCTAGCATTATGCCCCTCCAGCCTGATCGGGCACTTGCTCCTCGTAGCGGGAGGGGCACTTGAGCAGCACTTCGTCGGCGTGGAAACGACCGTCCGCGCCCAACTGACCGCGCATGATGGCCTGCGCTTCGTTCTGCAAAAGGTCCGGCTTGACGTTGTCATAGACCACTTCCAGGCGTGGTCTGTTGGGGTCGTTCACGGCGTTGTGGAGTACTTTTGCCAGCCCCCCAGCTCGCTCCACTTCTTCGGGGTCGCCCGGTATTTGAACAATAGTAAAAGTCACCCGAGGCGTGGAGGAATCGTAGACGATGGTATCCCCTAGGACTGCGCCAGAGATGGTGATGTTGCGCCCGGCGGATTCATCTCCCATCGCCCGTAGCTCCTCGATGGTGAGAAAGTAATTGGCGGCGCTGCCGGTGCTGCTGATAATCAGATACGCCACGGCGGCCACGATCAGCAGCCCGGCGAATATGAACTTTGTTTTGCCTGCCATAATTGTACGTTTCCTTTCTTGGCTGTTGAAAAAGCGCCTCAACACTATGCCAAAGGCGTAGGGCAGACTATACCACGAGTGGGAATCACTGTCAATCTGTTGGTTCTGGTGATTACTCACATCTTACCACAGAGGCACGGAGGGCACAGAGAAAAACAAAAGTAGACTCTAAAACTCTGTGTTCTCCGTGTCTCTGTGGTGAAATTGTCG
>DUEK01000011.1 GCA_011192155.1 Thermoflexia bacterium | reverse complement strand
TAGGGCGGTGAAGTGAAAATCAAGTCAATTGAGTTGTCTGGAAATTTTTCCAGCACTCGTTCGCAGTCGCCAAGGATAATTTTGTTTACATTCATAATTCTTGCCCCTACTGCCCGAACCGAACATTTGTTATACTATAAACCGTCCCTAATCTCGAGGGACTCAATAGATCCAAATTTTAGACCTCGGAGGTCTCGGAAGGTGATATTGGCAGCAAAACCGCTTTGATTATGTCCGTTTTTACCGGCAAAGGCGCTCTTGAGAGACCTCCGAGGTCTTGTTGTCGTAACACTTTGGATCTACTGAGACTGGTACAAAAAACGACATGATTCATTTTCGCCCCTCAAGGAGCAAAAACACCTTTACACTTTTGTGAACGCGATTTAGCAACTACTCGAGCCAATGAAGCGAGCGATGGTTGAGTAGCCGCCACGCTTTTTGTGGCGGCGTATCGAAACCCTTGTACTGAGCCTGTCGAAGTGAAGCGAGCGGCTTTTGCAGCTGGTTTTGCTCTACTTGAGCCGCTTGCTTGGTCTCGATACGTGCCTCCGGCACTACTCGACCAGCGCAAGCTGAGCAGTTGCCGAGAATTTGTAAACGAGTTTTTTGGCACTGGTGAACCATGCCCAAAAAACAGATGGGAGCGGCGAATTAGTCAATTTTGTTGCCGCGCGTTGACCAGAGCAATGTGGGAATTGCAACTGACGGAATCAATCTCCCGCACCCTCAAGGCCCAGCCTGTATACTTCCCTACGTCCCCAGCCCGATATAGCGGCGACGCGCCGCGCGGCGCCCGAACGACGCACCCCCTGCGCCAGCAGATCGTCCAGCGCGGCCCGCACTTGTCTCTCGTCCCAATGCTCGCGCTCCCCTTCTGGCGCGCCGCCGATGACGAGCGTGAACTCGCCCCGAGGCTCGACCTCATCAAAGTGAGCGCGCGCCTCGGCGATGCTGCCTCGCCATATCTCCTCGTGCAGTTTGGTCAGTTCGCGGCAGACGGCCAGCGGACGATCGCCCAGCACGGCCTCAAAGTCGGCCAGGCTCTTGCGCAAGCGGTGAGGGGATTCGAAGGCGATCAACGTGCGCCGCTCGCTCGCTGCCTCGGTCAGCAGTTTGCGGCGCTCGTTTCGGCGCCGCGGCAAAAAGCCCAGGTAGAGAAAGCTATCGCTAGGCAGACCAGAGACAACCAGCGCAACCACTGGGGCTGAGGGGCCGGGGATGGGCGTGACCGGGTAGCCGCGTTCGATGGCCGCGCAGACGAGTTCATAGCCGGGGTCGGAGAGTCCCGGCATCCCGGCCTCAGAGATGAGGGCCACGTCGCCGGTGCCCAATGCCCTCAGCACTGTCTCCAGCTTTGTTATTTTGTTGCCCTCAAAGTAGCTGGTGACGGGTGTTTCGATCTCGTAGCGCTGGGTGAGGATGCGGGCGCGGCGAGTATCCTCGGCTGCGATGAGATCAACTTCTTCGAGGATGCGCAGCGCGCGGAGGGTAATATCCTCCAGGTTGCCGATTGGGGTGCCAACCAGATATAAAGCGCCCATGCCAATGACCAGTGACTATGGCAGCGTCCGGTACGAAGCCCCGCTAAGCAATCCCTCACGCCCCGCAAAGGCGTTCTTGATCGTCAACCCACCTGAGCCGATTTCGTAGCGGCGGATCTCTTTGGCGTGGTCGGAGCCGCGCATCTTTAACACCACGATGGCGCGTTGCATAGCGCTATCTATTTCCACGTAGCGCAACATGATGATCGCGTCCACGATGAACGAGATACCGCCTTTGGAGGTGCGCTGATAGTCCGCGCGTCCCTCCTCACCCAGCAGCATCGCCGTGATCCCCTCTCGCCGCAGGCCGTTCACCACGGAGGTATAGATGTGTCGTAAATCATGCTCGTCACTGGTGAGGCAGTCAAAGTGGGAAATGCTATCGAGCACCAGCCGCCGGATGTTGGCATCTTGGATCAACTGATTGAGACGGCTATCGGGAGATTCGATACTGGCTAAAAGGACCGCTGGCGAGGTAAACATCAGGTGCAGTTTTCCGCTGGCTTCCAGGTCTCCGAGGTTCCAGCCCAGAGATTCGGCGTCGCGATGGAGAGAGCTGGGAAACTCCTCAAAGGATATGAGCAACCCTGGCTCGTCGTGCTTTGTAGCGCCGTGGAGGAGAAACTGGAGTGCTAGTGAGGTTTTGCCCGCTCCCGGCGCACCGCGTACCAACACCATCGAGTTGGGCAGAAAGCCTCCGTTGAGCATCTCGTCAAGCCCCTTAATTCCGGTGGTCACACGTTCGTTTGTCACGTTATTTACCTCTCATTACTGCTAAGAAACAGTTTTTTGAAAAAACCAAAAACCCCGTCCTCGCTGTTTCTCACAAAATGAAGAACACCGCAGGGGTTTTGGGCACTCTCTAGTGATTCTGAGTGAATACTACATAGCCCAGAGCTGAACCGCAATACCCAGGAAAGTTGATTATGATTTCCTCTGAAATGGGAAGGTGGCTCTCCGCATAGGGATCGTGAAGCTGCACCCGTACTTCCATTGGCTTGGGACTGGAATCAAAGAATTGCTCCCACGCGGCCTGACTGGCGTAGATGGTATTGTGTTGCGTGTTAGAGCCGGATGAGACGACCACGTCAACACCCCCTCCCCAAATGTGCACTGGGTAGCCGATAAGCGGATTGCCGTCCAAATCCTCCACATGACCTGCCACACCTGTCCAGTCACAACCGTATTGGGGCGACCCCATATTCACTTCGTAGGTAAAAGGCCACGGCGAGCGCGTGACCCGTGGGGTAGGCGTGCGGGTAGGAGGGAACGTGGGCGTAACCGTCGGGGTCAGCGTGGGTGTGCGGGTGTTCGTGGGGCCTGGGATGGGCGTGATGGTGGGGGTGTTCGTCGGCGTCCACTGGGAAGGAACCGTCGGGCCGGCAGGGGAGGGTGTTGCGGTCGGCAATTCCATCGTAGGGATAGGCGTGGGAAGCGGAAAAGGGTTGTACACATTGAGTCCGACGAGTGTGTAGAACACCACCAGGCACGCCGTGGCTCCAAGCACCACGTAGGTCAAGGTATTAAAAAGCCCAGCTCTTTTATCATTTTCCATTACCCATCTCCTTGCACCGCTTTCACTCAGGGAGTTGATTCTACAAAGCGCTGGACTATGGCCTGCGCCCACAAGCCCTCGACCCACTCCTGCACTGCCCGATCTTGTAAGAAACGCAAGCTTTCTGGGTCAACGGAGCGGGTCGGGTCACGCTCGACGACTTGCACAATGTGGTAGCCCAACGCAGTGGTCACGACCCCGCTGAATTGGCCTGGCTGCAAGGCAAAGGCGGCTTCCTCCAATTCTGGGGCCACCAAAATACCCCGAGGGAAAAAGCCCAGGTCTCCCCCGCTTGCGCTAGTGTTGTGATCCTGCGAATAGGCCCTGGCCAGAGTGACAAAGTCGGCGCCGGCCTCAAGTTGGGCCAGGAGACGCTCTGCCTCTTGGAGAGTATCCACCTGGATGTGGCGGGCGTGGACGTGCTCGGTCGTCGCCGGCACCCCCTCGACGATGCGCTGCGTCATTGCCATTCCAATCAACTGCGCGCGCACCTCCCACCAGGCGTCCTCGCTAGTTTCGCCCCACTCTACCAATATAGCCTGGAACGCTTCCTCGCCTCCGCTCTCGGCAATCATTTCTTGCATATAGGCGTCCACCTCAGCATCAGAGATGGCAACACCTGCTGTGGCAGCTGCTTGCTCGGTCAACGCCTGTTCGATCATTATATTGAGGATCCAATCGCGAGCCTGAGTCAGGCTCTCCTGGCCCTTTGGGCTACCGGGGTCAATTCCCCGCGCCAGCAAAGAGACTTCGTATTGCGCCAGCTCACGCTCGTAATCGGCCAGATAGACGGGTTGATCATTGACCAGCGCGGCCAAAGCAGGTTCCGGGGTAGGAGTAGCGGGCGGGGCGGTGGTAGCTGTAGAGTCGGCCGGGGCTGCGGCAGTGGCGGGGCCGGGCGGCGTGGACGCGGACGAGACGGACGTAGCCAACGCCGGGCCACACGCCGTGCAGACCAATAACAGCAATAACACCACCAATCCCCCTATTGCGTCCAAATCCATAATAGTCTCCATTTCAGTGACAAGTCGCCAACTGCAAGTAGCTATAACCGCCATTATACCCATAGCACAGGTTTTGTGCAACCTGGGTCGCCTTGCCAAAGCCCACACCGTCTGATACAATCCGCCCCGATGCAAGCGCGTCCGACGATATTGGACAGGAGCAAATGACATCTCATCACAAGTTAGCCGAACGCATCACAAATCTCAAGTGGATCACCCAGCGATGGGAATTGGCGTTGTTGTTGACTGCGTTGCTGTTGGGACTGTCCACCGAAGGCCCTCCGCCTGCCAAACTAGATACCCGCGTCAACCGGTTGCTAGCCGGGGAGCGGTTCGATTTTGCCGGGTGGGAGGTGGACGCGCTGCTGGGCAAGCTGGCCCATAGGTTGGTCGCGCCGCAGCGTTATATGGACGAACCCGCCCGTCACGATTTCTTCCTCGAATACTTGGAACTGGTGGCCGATATTCAATGGTTAGAGTGGCAAATCCACCAGGTCTACACCGACCCGGCAGTTACAGACCCGAATACCGTGACGGTCGAGTTGCGCGCCCAACTGGCTGACCTGCGCGCGAAGGAGGAGATCCGCCAGCCGCTGGCCGAGGCTATCTTGGAGGAACAAACAGCCTCCATCCTGGTTGACGAGGGGTTTGGTGTGTTGGGCCAAGAGCTTCCGCCCATCGGCGCCCATTTTACCCCCCTGCCGCTGCTGCTCGTTGTCTCTCCCCGCGACCACGTCGAAAACATCTTTACTCTCAGTCTGCGTCACGGGTTGGACGTAGCCCGGCAGGAGGCTATCGAGGGGAGGGTGGACGGTGATTTCGGCGTCTCATCGCTGGTGACAGGCATCGGCGGGATGTCCGCCTACCCGGCCATGTTGCTAGAGAGCAGTTCGCTCGCCTGGCTGGCCGACGTGACCGCCCACGAGTGGACGCACCACTATCTCGCCCTGCGCCCGCTAGGCTGGAACTATAGCGCTTCTCCCGAGGCGCGTACGATCAACGAGACTGTGGCCTGTATCGTGGGCGGGGAGGTCGGATGGAAGATGGTGGCCCGCTATTATCCCGAGCTCTTGCCGGAGGAGCAGGAACTCGCGCCGGAGGAGCAGGAAGAGGAGTCTCCCCCGCCTGAACCGCTGCCCTTTGACTTTCGCGCCGAGATGCGGGAGACGCGCATTCACGTTGATGAATTACTGGCGGGCAGAGAGATCGAGGAAGCGGAGGCCTACATGGAAGAACGGCGGCAAGAGTTTGTCGCCCAGGGCTATGCCATCCGCAAACTGAACCAGGCCTATTTTGCCTTTCACGGGGCCTACGCCGACCAACCCGGCGCGGCGGGGGCGGACCCAATTGGGCCTGCGGTGCAAGAGTTGCGCGCGCGCAGTCCCGACCTGCACGCTTTTGTGACACAGATCGCCCGCGTCACAACGCTGGCCGAAGTAGAGTCACTATTGAGGGAGATGGAACAGTAGGAGCAACTGCTATTCGACAAACGGACACAAGTTTATCAGTTTCCACTGATACTCCCAAGTTTTGGATGCGTCCCTTGACATCTTTTCGTTCTGATGTAGAATTAGAGCCAGTGTGGGGCTGTAGCTCAGATGGGAGAGCGCTACAATCGCACTGTAGAGGCCAGGGGTTCGAGTCCCCTCAGCTCCACCAGTATTCCCCGTCGTGGGCCTGTAGCGCAGTTGGGAGCGCACCACAATGGCATTGTGGGGGTCGTGGGTTCGAGTCCCACCAGGTCCACCTTTTATATTAAAAGGCTGCGAACAGGAGTAGTAGGCCATCCCCCCCAGCGAGCCGGGAAAAACCAGGTGAAAGCCCGGCAACAGGCGCCCAGGGGGAGTGCCCCGCCCTTTGCAAGGCCGAACTCGCCTGTGAGCCGCGCCGGTGAAAGCTTGTTGCTGTCAGCAACAAGAGCAAGTAACCGGCGACGATTGGCCCCCGTTAACGGGCTGAGAGCGGGAAACGTTTCACGTGTGAGATGTTCTCCAATCAGGGTGGTACCACGGAGTCCCCTTCGTCCCTGAGACGAGGGGGCTTTTTCTTTTGGGAGGAAAGATGAGCATTGAACCCACGTCATGGATTTGGTATAACGGCAAACTGACGCCCTGGGACGAGGCGCGCGTACATGTCTTTGCTCACGCGCTCCATTATGGCTCTAGCGTGTTCGAAGGGATTCGCGCCTACGCCACACCGCGCGGCCCGGCAGTGCTTGGCCTGGAGCCACACGTGCGCCGGCTCTTTGACTCGTGCAAAATCTACCGCATGCCGATTCCCTACCAGCCGGAAGAGATTGTCCAGGTCATCCTGGAGACAATCCGGGCCAACGAACTCGAGTCATGCTACATCCGGCCGCTGGTCTTTCGCGGCCTGGGCGTGATCTCGCTCGACCCGCGCCCCTGCCCCATCGAGGTGATCGTCGGCGCGATAGCGATGGGGAAATATCTGGGCGAGGAGGGGGTTGACGTCGGCGTGAGCACCTGGCAGCGACTGGCCCCGAACACCTTTCCGGCGATGGCTAAAATCGGCGGCCAGTACATCAACTCGCAACTGATCGTGATGGAGGCCCACGACCGGGGCTTTGCGGAGGGCATCGCGCTGAACGCAGCCGGCTACGCCAGCGAAGGCAGCGGCGAGAACCTGTTCCTCGTCAAAGATGGCGCGCTCTACACGCCGCCGCTGGCGGCCTCGATATTGGGGGGCATCACCAGAACGTTCGTCATCCAGTTGGCGCGCGACCTGGGATACACAGTGCGGGAGGAGATGATCGCCCGCGAAATGCTCTATCTGGCCGATGAAGCCTTTTTCACCGGAACTGCCGCCGAAGTCACCCCTATCCGCTCTGTGGACGGTATCCCGGTAGGCGAGGGGCAGCGCGGGCCGGTGACGGTTCGTCTGCAGGAACAATTCTTTGGCATTGTCAGCGGCGAGATAGAGGATCGGTTTAGTTGGATGACGCCGGTGGGGGAGTGAGAGTGAAACAAGTAGAATTGGCGCCCGGCGTTTTCCACCTGCAAAGCGGCTCCAATATGGGGCTGGTCGCGCGGGATGGCAAGGGGCTGCTGATTGACACGGGCCTGGACAAGGACAGCGCCCGGCGCGCGCTGCGCATCGTCGAGTCACTGGACGTTACACTGGAGGCGGTTTTCGTCACCCACGCCCACGCCGATCATTTTGGCGGCGCACACTTCTTGCAGCGTCGGACGGAGGCGGAATTATACGCCCCCGCGCTTGAGGCGGTGATGATGGAGTACCCCATCATCGAGCCGCTCTATCTCTTTGGCGGGGCGTCCCCCATCGGAGAACTGCGCCGCAAATTTACGCTGGCYMRRCCYTGYCGGGTKGAYCACRTKRTAGARCCKGGSSSMSWSGAGATYGGCCCRTTCCKGGTGGAACTGATTCCGTTGCCGGGCCACGCCCCCAATCAGATGGGGCTGGCAGTGGAGGAAGTACTTTTCTGCGGCGACGCGSTCTTTCCGGCCGAGACGCTGGAAAAGCACAAGRTKCCYTTYTKCTTYGATCTGGACGAGKGGCTRRCGACGYTGGARCGGCTRCCKGGSYTGCCYTACGCSCACTTTGCGCCGGGCCACGGGCCGGCCTACGAGGCTGGCGACGAGATCGCCGAAATCTGCGCCGCCAACCGCGAGCGGCTGGAGGAGATACGGGAGCTGGTTTACGCCGCGCTGGGGGAGCCGCAGGGGACCCCGGCACTGGTGCAGTGCGTGGCCGGTCACTTTGGGCTGCGGCTAGAGATGGCGACGTTTTACTTTTTGATTCGGACAACTATTCTGGCCGCCCTCTCCTCGCTGGAACGAGCTGAGAAGGTGACGGCTGTGATGCGAGACAACCGGTTGCTGTGGCAGAGTGCAGCAGAAGGATAAGAAGGGGAGAGTCTGGAGGTTATTTGGACATAGTTTGCGCCTGGATGCGGCGGTGGTATTCGTCCAGCAGCGTATGCCACAGGTCAATTGCACCTATGTGGGCAGCCCACTGCTCCAGATAGTCAAAATCGAGGTCATCGCCCTGGATCGCCAACATCGCGGCAATATCACGCAGGTGCTTGTCTATCCGGCCCGAGAGGTAATACTTGAGTTTGTAGATGATTACGTCTTCGGGTGCGTAGAGGTAGGTCTCGGCCCCAGTGTCCGGGTCATACACCTCCCGCCGTCTCCGTGACATGGCTGAACGTTCCAATTCAGTGGGTTCGTCAGGATTAACCAGGAAGATGTCTGCTTTGAACCCACTCTCGGCGTCGATGATGTTGAGCGGCTGATGGTAGATGAAGGCATCCACCACTGTCTCGAGATAGACGTAGTAGCCCACTGTTTGAAAGGCCTGAACAAAAAGGGGCGCCTCTTCAAGAGACAGGACAACGGCGATGTCAATGTCCTGAGTCGTGCGCATCTCACCGTAGTACATACTGGCGAACGAGCCGCCGATAAAATACGTAAAACCAAGCGATTCTAGCGTTTCGATCACTGACCGGGCAAAATCCTGATAACTCTGACGATTCATAGTACCGTATTCCCAGACATACGACGGCGTAGGCGTTTCCCCAACTCGATTTCGCTAATATGGGGGTATCGGCTGCGAATAGAGGCAGTTATCAACGAATGTGCCCAGTCACACAGGTCAAAGGCTTGCTGCAGCCGCTGCGCTCCTGACAGCCGGCGGAAGACCGTCAACTGCTGCATATCCAGATCGTCGAACACAGCCTGCACGATCGGGGCAAAGTTTGTTTGTTGCAAAGCCTGTTCGCTCACGTGACGCTCCATAGATGAATTGATTCTATGTTATCACAAGTGTACGAGATAGGCAAGGAGAAAAAGATGGTAGACCAATACGTACCTCAAGAGATCGAACCTAAATGGCAAAAGCGATGGGACGACGACAATCTGTACCGCTCCGTCATTGACCACGACAAACCCAAGCATTATGCGCTGACCATGCTCCCCTACCCCAGCGGCGACTTGCACATTGGTCACTGGTATGCGATGGCGCCATCAGACGTACGCGCCCGCTACATGCGCATGCGCGGCTACAACGTCCTCTTTCCCATCGGGTTCGACGCCTTTGGCCTGCCGGCCGAGAACGCCGCCATCCATCGGGGCGTCCATCCCCACAAGTGGACGCTGTCCAACGTCGAGAATATGCGGCGACAGTTTAGAAGCATGGGCACTATGTTTGATTGGGAGCGGGAGGCGGTTTCTTGCCTGCCGGGCTATTACCGTTGGACCGAGTGGTTCTTCCTCAAGCTGTACGATATGGGACTGGCCTACCGCAAAAAGTCGCCGGTGGACTTTTGTCCCAAGTGCAACACCACCCTGGCCCGCGAGCAGGTCTGGGGGGATGACCGTCACTGCGAGCGCTGCGGCACGCCGGTCATCAAGAAAGAATTGGAGCAATGGTTCTGGCGCATCACCGACTATGTTGACGAACTGCTGGACTTTTCCAAGATAGATTGGCCGGAGCGGGTGGTCGCGATGCAGACCAACTGGATCGGGCGCAGTGAGGGCGCCGACGTCACTTTCTTGTCCGAGCAAGAGGATCCTATCGTCGTCTTTACCACCCGGCCCGATACGTTGTGGGGCGCGACCTTTATGGTACTGGCCCCGGAGCACCCGTTGGTGGACAAGTTGACGACGGACGAGCACCGGCAGGAGGTGGAGGAATACAAACGCCAGGCCGCCCGCCAGAGCGAGATCGAGCGCATGTCAACCGATAAGGAAAAGACAGGCGTCTTTACTGGCGCTTACGCGGTCAACCCGGTCAACGGGGAACGCATCCCCATCTGGATCGCCGATTACGTGATGATGACCTACGGCACAGGGGCCATCATGGCCGTCCCGGCCCACGACGAGCGGGACTTTGAGTTCGCCGAGAAATTCGAGCTGCCCATCCCGGTCGTCATCAAGCCGCCCGATTGGGACGGCGAGCCGTTGGCGGAAGCCTACACTGGCCCCGGCCCGATGGTCAATTCTGGCCCCTTTAGCGGCACGCCGGGCGACGTGGCAGTCAAGAAGGTAACCGAGTGGCTGGAGGAACAGGGAACCGGCAAGTTCGCCGTCAACTATCGCATCCGCGACTGGCTGATCTCGCGCCAGCGGTACTGGGGCGCGCCCATCCCAATGATCTACTGCGACGAGTGCGGCATCGTGCCCGTGCCCTACGAGGATTTGCCGGTGCTGCTGCCGGAGGACGCCGAGTTCCTGCCCACCGGCGAGAGTCCGCTAAAGTTCCACGAGGGATTCTTGCATACTGCCTGCCCCAAGTGCGGCGGCCCCGCCACCCGCGAGACCGACACGATGGACACCTTTGCCTGCTCTTCCTGGTACAACTATGCCTACCTGAGTCCCTATTACAAAGAGGGCGAGCCGATCCACGCCGACTCTACTCCCATAGACCCGGAGGAGTTAAAGTACTGGGCGCCGGTGGACGTTTACACCGGCGGCATCGAGCACGCCACGATGCACCTGATCTACACCCGTTTCTTCACCAAAGCGATGCGGGATATGGGCGTGGTGGATTTCGACGAGCCGATGACCGTGCTGCGCAACCAGGGCATCATCCTGGGCGAGGATAGCGAAAAGATGTCCAAAAGCCGGGGCAATGTCATCGCCCCCGATGACTTGGTGAAGCGGTACGGAGCCGACACGGTGCGGGCCTATCTGATGTTCGGCTGGCGCTGGGATCAGGGCGGGCCGTGGGATTCACAGGGCATCGAGGGAATCGTCCGCTGGCTCCCCCGCGTCTGGAACCTGGTACTGGATACTCCCCCTTCATCCCCCCCAGCGGGGGGGAAAGAGGGGGGGATCGCTGATTTGCAACGTTGGACGCACAAGACCATCCGCCGCGTCACCGACGATATGGAGGCGTTCACCTTCAACACCATCATCGCCGGGCTGATGGAGTTCACCAACGCGCTGATCAAAGCAAAGGGGACGCCGGTCTATGGGACGGAAGCTTGGGAGGAGGCAGTGGAGACGCTGCTCTTGTTGCTGGCCCCCTGCTGCCCGCACATCGCCGAGGAGTTGTGGGCGCGGATCGGCCGGTCCTACTCCGTCCACCAGCAATCCTGGCCCGCGTTCGACGCTGACTTGGCCGCGGACGAGGTCATCACGCTGATTGTGCAGATCAATGGCAAGCTGCGCGCGCGGATTGAGGCGCCCGCCGATATCACCGAGGAAGCAGCGCGTGAGGCGGCTCTATCTGACGAGAATATCCGGCGTCACATCGGGGACAAGGAAATCCGCAAGGTGATCTATGTACCGGGGCGGCTGGTGAATATCGTAGTGTAGGGGTATGGGTGTAGGGGTGTGGGTGTAGGGGTGTGTGTAGGGGCGTAGCGGCGCTACGCCCCTACGTCCCTGCTGCCCACAATAGCCGGGGGACCATCACGAAAACCGAAAAGGCAGCGTCCGTGCCGATGAACAACCCATAAGCCGCCAGCAACAACGGCTCTTTGGCGCGCCACCAGTAGACCCACATCAGCACGATCCCCACCAACACCGGAGCAACGGAGAGCGCGATCCCTTCAGGCCCAGACTCGAACGGCAGCATCTGAGGCGCGAGAAAGCTCTTAGATACCAGTTGCAATATGATTGCCCCAATCAACCAGAGCACCGCTTGCCATCCCCGCACGCCACTGGGACTCGAGAACGTGGCCAAGAGCAACAAGCCCAACGGCAGCACCGCCCAACCGAGTACATAAGGCGCGTAGCCTAGCAGCGATATATTCTCGAACACAAACGTCGCGAACCCGTCCCACACCTCCGCCAAACGAAAGCCGCCGAGCGCCTCCCGCGCCTCGGGGGCAGTGCTGGCGACCACGACCCGGTACATATCGTTTCCCAAAGGCTCGACCCACGCCGTCCGCAACGTGTTATCTGCACTCACCGCCAGGTCGGGCCACACAGAAGAGGGTCGCGTTTTTGTGACGGCGACCGGTTCGCCCACTCCATTCTCATCGAAAGGCACGACCACGACCTGCATCCGCACATCGCCGCGGTGAGCCGTCCAGGCGCTAAAAAAAGCCCACGCCCGATCCCCCACGGTTCGCATACGGGGCGCTTGCCAAATCTCGACGATTTGGTCGGTCGTGAGAGGATAGATAGGAGCATCTCCTTCCAATGGAGTGGAAGGCACTATTGCATATTGTCCCCTGTCGCTGGTGATGCTGTAGGCAGTGCCACGAATCTTGGACAGACCGGCGGTTAGCGGCCTTTCGCCAGTTGACGAGCCAGGGGGGTTGAGGGATCTGCCCCGCCCTACTGACAGCCGCCATCCAACAGCCCACGCCGCCACAGTCTGCGATCCGGCGCTGCCTATTGCTGGCCCCAGGAAGCGATGCCCCCGCTTCACCCGCACCTGCGTAATTGACGAGGAATTATCCAATAACTGCTCCTCTGGATCGAAATCGGCGCTCCAGACGGCAAAGTGGTTGCTCTTCCTCTTCTCCAACCAGGTGACTCGCATCGCGCCCGACTGATCCCAACCCACTCCCGGCTGCCAACCCGTCTCCGTCAGTTGAACGGGCGGCGTCGCACCGTCACCCGTCAGGCTCACTGCTTGGTGGTAGATGCCGCTGTTGTAACGCTCGTCGGCGGACCAAAAGATCTCCAATCGCTGAGCCTCTAAACGCACCACGAACTGGATGTGCTCAGTTCTTTCCGGAAGGTGTATTTCCTGTTGGAAGGCAGGTTCGACTTTTCCAGGCGTCAAGAGAGCGTGGATGATGGTTCGAGCGCCCTCAATGCTATCCAGCCACACCACGTGGATCCGATCCTTAGCTTCCGCCTCAAGCAACATGTTGTTGTAGGGGTAGGCCGTCGTCAGCGCCAGATCGGTCACGCTTTCCAAGCCCAAAGCTGCGTCGAGCTGCGCCAGTTGCACGCGACCACTTTCCGCAATCCACGCCACGAACGTCGTTTCCTCCCACGTCGCTACTGCAACCGGATCTGCCTCGGTCGAGCCGACAATGATGCCCCGGCTCCACTCGTCGGAGCCGCTCGCCGTCAACTCGTTCTGCGACTGGCAGCCAGCCATCAGAAGACAAGCCATACAGAGAACCAACGCCGTCAACTTGCCCATTTTATTATCTCCTCTGGAAAGTAGGTGACTGCACAAGAGCAAAATCCGTTCATTTCTCAGTTCACTGAGGTAATGCCTAGAACAAAAAATACATCACCATTTGCAGCAAGCAGTTTATGCCCGTGAACAAAAAGTAGGCGGCAAACAGGTGCATGTACTTGCGGCGGCGCGCGACGTTAGCTAACACCAGCGCCGCCGCCAAAGCTGAGATGGCCGGCGCCACCCAGCGCAACGCCGGCCAGGCGGCCTCCGCGCCCAGGCGGGGTGGCTGAATGAAGGTCAGGGCCGCCTCCAACGCCAGCGCCACGACCAGCGCCCCCCACGAGCGCGCGGTGTTCAGCGTCTCCTCGCTGGTGATGAGGTGGTAGAGCACCAGCGCCAAAAACGGAAGGATGGCCCACATAATCAATACCGCCACCAGCGCCACGATCAGCGTCGAGAACCGAAACACGTTGCTGAACACTGCATCTAAAACGTCCCAGAGAGTTAGAGCATTATAGTTCTCCATCACCTCTGAGGCAGTACTGGCATAAACTACCCGGTACACTCCGAACTCGGCTGTCTCCAGCCAGGCCAGGTGCAGGTTGGAATGATCGTCCATCACCAGAGTAGGTTTCAGAGAAGCCTGGACGGAAGCGGTGACAATATCTTCCTGCACCTCTTGTCCCAGAGTGAGCACGGCAATCTGGGATCGAATCACTCCCATTGCTTCCGGAGCCGGCACACTCTCACTCAACGCCACCAACAGCGGTGTTTGGTTTCCGCCTAACGAGTATAGTCCTTCAGGGTATCGTCCCTGCCTCAACTGCAATGGTCCGATCTGTTTCTGTTGCGGGGACTCTATTGGAAAGAAGGCATACTCGCCTGACGAGACGGCGTATTTAAAATCTCGTATCACCCAGAACACGTAAACAGTCTCCGGAGTCAATCCAATGACCGGTTCTCCCAGTCCCTGCCCAGTGCGCAGGACAATCTGGGCGATTTCTTCCGGCTCGCTCGCCACGCCGCTCGTGTTTTCAGGGTCGAGAACGACATAGTACAACGACTCGACGTGCGCCCTCTGCCGCTGTTGCCAGAGCAGGTGCAACTTTCCCTGGTCGCCCACCCGAACCGTCGGGAAGCGTCCCGATGTAGTCAGTGGAGTCGGCCCCGCCAGCAGCGCTCCCGCGTCGTCCAACACCGCCCACTGGATACCGGCATCGTCGGCCCAGATCGCGTGATGGCGACCGCGCGCATCGGTGACTAGCCGGGGTGCGTCCAGTACCGGGATCGCCGGGTCGGAGAGGGTATGAGGCTGGCCCGCGAGAGCGCCATCCGTTTCCAGCAAGACGTAGCGGACAGTAGAGTTGGGATACTCTCCCTCTCGCCACAACAGGAGCAAGCGTCCATCGGCCGCCATCCGCAACTGCGGGTCGCTGGCCTCACCACCCCCTACCGAGAGAACGTGGGTCAGCAACACTTTCCCATCCACACCGATGTGGGCCAGTTCGAGCTGGCCCCCCATGTTTTGCCAGATCAGAAACGCGCTGCCGTCGGGGGCCGCCTGCAAGGCCGTCCGTCGCTTTACGGGCGTCTGGCCGATGACGCGCCCGCGGCTCCACAGCTCTGATGACCGGGCAATCATTGGCGTCTGGGAAGAAGCCCAGGCAGTCAGGGCGGCCAGGACCAACAGTAGCACTGCGACGATGATCCAGGCTCTATACTTTTTCATTACTCATTTCCTCCAACAACTGATTTACCACTCTAAATACCGCGCATCAACGACAAAAGTTCAGTTTTCGGTTCGAGTTGGATCTGCCGAGACTCGCGCACTCTTGCGCACTCGCGCATTCTTGCGCACTCGCGCACTCTTGCGCACTCGCGCACAGCATTATACGTGACATCAGCGCAAGTGCAACTTGCCAACAAGTTTACACTTGAGTATACTATAGTTGTCCGGTCGAAAAGCAACTCGCGCGATCCACATTGTCAGACAATCAGAGAGGCGTCAAGATGAGTGTACAATACATCATCGCCCACGACGTGGGCACGAGCGGCAACAAAGCGGTGCTGGTGGATACGGAAGGGGACATCCACACCAGCGCCTTTCAATCCTACCCGATCCATTATCCCCGCTCTGACTGGGCCGAACAGGAGCCGGAGGATTGGTGGAACGCGGTCGCCGCCACCACGCGGCAAGTTATGGAGCAATCGGGCGTCGCGCCCCGGGATGTGCTGGCGATGGTCCACACCACCCAGATGTTGGGCATCCTCCCGATGGGGGGCGACGGCCGGCCGCTGCGCCCGGCCATCATCTGGCTGGACGGGCGCGCGCCCGAGCAGGCCGAGCGCATTATGCGCAAGTTCCTGCACCGGCGGCTCTTTGCCGCCGTCGCCGGCACAGAGATCACGGGCAAAGATGGCCTGCCCAAGCTGCTCTGGCTCAAGGAGAACGAGTCGCGGGTTTACGACGAGATGACGTGCTTCCTCGACGTCAACGGCTACCTCACCTACCGCGCCACCGGGGAGATGGTGTTTGAGTGGTCGTGCGCCTCGGCCATCGGGTTCGATCTAAAGACCAAAGACTGGATGCGGGGCTTGATCCGCTACTTTGGGCTGGACATTGCCAAGTTCCCGCCACTGGTACGCTCGACCGACCGGGTGGGCGGGCTGACGGTGGAGGCGGCGCGGGCGTGCGGGCTGTTGGAGGGCACTCCCGTCTTTGGCGGCAGCGGCGATTCTCCCGGAGCGGCGGTCGGCTCCGGCGCGGTCGGTGAGGGAGAGGGCCACATCTACCTGGGCACCTCCGGCTGGGTGGGCGTCACCACTCACAAGACTCCCACCGGGCGTCACGGCGTCGTCTCGCTCCAGGCCGCCGATCCCGACAAGGCGTTCCTTTTCTCCGAGATGGAGACGGCGGGCGCGTGTCTCAAGTGGATCGCCGACGAGTTCTACCAGCACGAGCAGGCTGACCCCACCATCCCCAACGTCTATGCGTTGATGGACGAAAAAGTGGAGACGATACCGCCTGGCTCCAACTTTTTGGTCGCCACCCCGTGGATGTATGGGGAGCGCTCGCCCGTCGCCGATACCTGGGTGCGCTCCACCTTTTTCAACCTGAGCGCCGATCACACCCGCGAGCACCTCCTGCGGGCGGTCTATGAAGGGGTAGCCTACAACCTGCGCTGGATGGTCGAGATTGTCGAGACCAACTTTGGCTTTCCGCTGCCGGCGCTGCGCGTGATCGGTGGGGGTGCGCGGGGCGCGCCGTGGATGCAGATCATCGCCGACGTGACCGGGCGGCGAGTGGAGACCATCGCCAACCCACAGGAGGCGGGAGCGGTGGGGGCCGCGCTCACGGCCGGGATTGGACTGGGGCTATACCCGGACTTTGAGGCGCTCAAAAAGGTCGTGCGCGTGGAGCGCGAGTTCGAGCCACAGGCGGACAATGCCGAGGCCTATGACGTGCTCTACCGGGCCTATCGGCGCGTCTACAGTTCCCTGCGCGATCTGTACCGGGAGGTGAACGAGGTGCGGTTTGCAGACAGACGCAACGAGTAGTTGGCTAAATTCTTGGTAGCGTGCATAACATTAGGTCAAGTAGGACGGGATGGCATCTCGTCTTACCTCGCCCCGAAACTTGCACGTGCCAATAGTCTCTTGGAGGTCAAGCTATGCAAAGAGTAGAACTTGAATCGCTCCCCCTCGCCCTGCCCGACGGGGTGGACTATGACGAGTATCTCATCGGTACGTACCTGGCCTCGTTTCCGGCCAGTGTGCCCATTCCCAGCCTGGCTCCGGCGCTGGCGGTCGAGCAATCCACCGGCACCTGGGTGGCCGTGCCAGGGGAGACGCCCGAGGTGCGCGCCCGGCACGTGGCCAAGGTCATCGGCGTCTACGAGGTGCCTGACCTGGAGTACACCGTCCCGCCCAAGCTGGAGACGCGCAACTATATCATCCAGATGGCCTTCCCCCAGGTCAACATCGGCTCGCAAATTCCCATGCTGCTGACGACGATAGTGGGCAACATCTCGATGGGCGGGCGGATCAAGGTGCTCGACGTGCGCTTTCCCAAAAAGTTCGTCGATGGATTCCAGGGACCGCGCTTTGGCATTGAGGGCGTGCGGGAAATCCTATCCGTGCCCGACCGTCCGTTGCTCAACAACATGATCAAACCCTGCACCGGCTACACGCCAGAGGTGGGCGTCGAGCTGTTCCGCCAAGCGGCGCTGGGCGGCTGCGACATCATCAAAGACGACGAACTGATTGCCAACGCATCCTTCAACCAAATCCAGGCCCGGGTCAAGCTCTACATGGAGGCCGAGCGACAGGTGTACGAAGAGACCGGCGAGCACACGCTCTACACCGTCAACGTCAGCGACGAGATCCCGCAGGTGTTCGAGAACGCCCGCCGGGCGGTGGAGCTGGGCTGCAACGCCATCATGGTCAACTATTTGGCGGTCGGCTTTCCCGTGCTGCGCGCGCTGGCGGAGGACTCTGCAATCAACGTGCCCATCCTGGCCCACATGGACGTGGCCGGCGCGTACTACATGTCACCCTATCACGGGGTTAGCTCGCACCTCATCCTGGGCAAGTTACCCCGCCTGGCCGGCGCCGACATTGTCGTCTTCCCCGCTCCCTACGGCAAGGCCCCGGTGATCAAGGACAAGTTCGTCAACGTGGCCCGTAATCTCTCGTTCCCGTTCTACGAGATCAAGGCGACCTTCCCGATGGCGTCCGGTGGCATCACGCCCTCAATGGTGCCCAAGGTGATGGGCGACCTGGGGAACGACATCGTCATCGGCTCCGGCGGCGGCATCCACGCCCACCCTGATGGGCCGGTGGCGGGCGGCAAAGCATTCCGTCAGGCGATAGAGGCCACGATGGAGGGCGTTCCGCTCAAGGAAGCGGCAGAGAAACACCCCGAACTGGCGGCGTCGCTGGAGACGTGGGCGGACCCGTTCGGGAAGGGCATCTCGTTGTAGCGGAGGCCGTAAACCCTAAAGGTTTTCTGAAACCTTTAGGGTTTTAGAGTATGCTGGCTAACTTGACTCGCCACTTGCAACTTGCCACTTGCTCACTTGTAACTTATGTCATCCAACCATCACGTCGCCCGCTCCGCGCTGCTCGTCGCCTCCTTCTTTCTAGCCGATAAATTGTTGGCGTTGGTGCGCGATGGAGTCATCTCGCGCGCTTTTGGCGCTTCCGCCGCGCTTGACGCCTATTACGCCGCTTTTGAGCTGCCCGACGGGTTGTTCACCGTCGTCGCCGGGAGCGCGATGGCGACCACGCTCATCCCCGTCCTCTCCGCCCGCATCGCCCAGGGCGACCGGGAGCAGGTCTGGCGGATGGTCTCGGCGGTGACTAACCTGGCGCTCCTGGTCGTGGCGGGGGTGAGCGCGACGGCGGCCGCTTTTGCCCCCCACGTCATCCGCGCCGTCGCGCCCGGTTTCGACGGCGCGCAAATCGCTCTGGCGGCGCGCCTGATGCGGCTGGCGCTGCTCCAGACGCTCCTGTTCACCGGCAGCGGTATTATGATGGGCGTCCTCCGCGCGCACCAGCACTTTTTGCTCCCCGCCGCCGCCCCGCTCTGCTATACGTTGAGCCGCATTGCGGGAGTGTGGTTCCTGTCCCCCCGCTGGGGCATCTTTGGGCTGGCCTGGGGCGGGTTGGCGGGCGCGGTGGTTTACTTTCTGGTTCTACTGCCGGGCCTGATCCACTATCGCGCCCGCTGGCGACCCATTTTGCGCCACCCCGACCTGCGAACAGTACTGGCGCTGATGGGGCCGCGCGTGCTGGGGCTGACCGCCACCTATCTGAACTTTGTGCTGCCCACCTTCTTCGGCTCGCGGCTGCCGGGCGGGGCGATCTCAGCCTACGAGTACGGCTGGCGGTTGATGCAATTCCCGGAAACCATCATCGGCACGGCGCTGGGCATAACGATCTTTCCGACGCTGGCGGAACAGGCCAACGCCGCCGACGAGGAGGGGCTGCGCCGCACGGCCTCCTGGGCGCTGCGGCTGGTGTTGACGCTCGCTATCCCAGCGGCGGTGGGACTGGTCGTGCTGGGTCGCCCGCTGACGGTGCTCTTTTTCCAGCGCGGCGCCTTTGACGCATTCGTCACCGCGCGGGTCTATTGGGCGCTCCAATTCTTCTCCCTGGGGCTGGCGGCCCACAGCGCGCTGGAGGTGGTCAGCCGGTTGTTCTACGCCCGGCGGGATATGTGGACGCCGTTCTGGGCAGCGCTTGGAGGGCTGGCGCTCAACGCGGGGTTGGGGTGGCTGCTGCTGCCCGTGCTGGCTCACGGCGGTATCGCGCTCGCCAACTCGCTGGGAGCTGGGTTGCAGGTGATTTTTTTGCTGCTAGCGGCGCGGCGGCGGCTGGGCGAGATCGAGGGGCGAGCGCTGGGCATAACGCTGGCGCGGGCGGGTGTGGCCTCGGCGCTGATGGGCGCGACGGTGGTCGGCTTCCAATGGTTGACGCCCGATGCCGGGCTGATTGCGACCGGCGCGGGCGGGCTGGCGGTGGGGGGAGTGACTTATGTGGCAGCGGCGCTCCTTTTGGGCAGCGAGGAGTTGCGCGAGTTGCCGGGGTTGCTCATAAATGGGTAGGCGTATTCATCACACGTTTGAGGCAAAATCGCCTTCACGCTCCATCTTGGACGAGATTTTCAATTTTGTGGCTCACTTGGAGTTTCTGTGGATGAGCCTTGCTCAAACTAGTGTCTCGTCAAGCGTAATTTGACAGAATTATTTTTACGAATTTCAGGTATTGGTTCAGTTGAATGGGATTACGATGTAGCCGAGGTTTCCATACCTCGCAGAGCCTTGCGCGCTATGGAAAGCGCGGCTACAAGCCCATTTTCGAGCCACAATGGGTCATGGGTGCATCTCTGGAATTGTGAGCCCTATATGTGGGTAAGTCAACGGCGTGCCCCCATATGTGGTACATCACCGGAAGCTTGGTGTTACCGTTTTTAATCACGCTTGTAGAAGTAGGCCTAGATATGGCGGTTGACTGCAATGAGACCCAAGATATGGGGGGCAGCAGCCGAAGCTCACAGTTTCAGAGATGCACCCAAGTCCAATTACACGTGTTCTCGCACTTATTGCGGTATCCCTCTTGACCCAACCTTTGACATCTCAACTCGTTCATTGTATACTGCCCTTGTTCAGAAACACCTTGTGTTGGAGACGCGCTCCAAGGTATGATTTAAAAACAACGTCGCACTATTTACGTGATTGGCTCTGGGGTTTCGCGTAGTTAGGGTGTCGGATTCCCCAACTTGTTGGGGGTAACACACGCAAACTCGGAGACTCAGTAGATCCAAAATGTTACGACACAAGACCTCGGAGGTCTYTCGAGAGCGCCTTTGCCGGTAAAAACGGGCGCAATCTAAGCAATTTTGCTGCCAATGTCACCTTCCGAGACCTCCGAGGTCTGAAATTTGGATCTACTGAGACTSMRMCGGCAGCGTGAACCAAAAGAGGCTGCCTGAGCCAATCTCACTCTCCACCCCTACCTCCCCGTCCAGCTTTTCGACGATGCGCCGCACAATGGAAAGCCCCAGCCCGTGCCCCTTAGCGCGAACCTGGTCGAGCCGCGTAAACGGGGTGAACAACCGGGCCTGCTCCTCCGGCGTGAGGCCGCGGCCATTGTCGCGCACCCAGAAACGGATGTGCTTGTTTGCCAGTTCGTCGAACCCCAATTCGACGCGCGGGGGCGCACCGTCATCCGGCCTCCCGCCATACTTGATGGCGTTGCTGAGATAGTTGGCCCACACCTCTTCGACCCAGGGGCCATACCCCAGCGCCGCCGGCCAATCACCTTCTGCTGGCAAGATTACCTCGGCCTGCTGTTCTGCGATCATATCGGCCAATCGCTCTCGCGCTTCGGCCACGATGCGTGCCATATCTAGCGGTTTCACCCCCACTTTTATCTTGCGCGACTCGGCTAGCAGGAGCAACTCGTCAATGATGCGGCCCATCTTGCGCCCGTTTCGCGCAATCTTGCGTAGATAATCGTGCAGCCTTTCATCCGACAGCGGTACATAGCCCTGCTCCAACACTTGAGCAACGCCAACGATGGGGCCTAACGGCCCCTTGAGGTCATGGGCCGCGGTGTGGGCAAAAGCGTCCAGTTCCTCGTTACGAGCTTGCAATTCGGCAGTGTACCGGCGCAACTCTTGGACCAGGCGGGCGTTGTCAATAGCAATAGCAGCCGAGGCAGACAGCGTCTCCAGCAGTGCCTGGTCTTCCGGCCCAAAACGACCCACAGAGACATCCATCACCTGCAGCACCCCGATCACGTCATCTTTGACATGCAATGAGACACTGAGAACCGAATGCATCTCCATGCCGACCTGCTGCTCCACTTGCCTGTAATAACGTTCGTCAATTTGTGCATCCGGCACAATCAAGCTCTCGCCGCTGCGGACCACCCAGCCGGCAAGCCCTTCCCCCGGCGCCAGACACAAACCGAGCACGGCCTCGCTATGGGGGCCAACACTCTGCCGGCAAACCAACTCGCCTGTCTCCACATCTGTTAACCAGATGGAGCAGGCAGTCACATCCAACATACGGCGTACTTCTTCCAGGACGGTGGCGAGTACCTGGTCCTGGTCAAGGATGGAGTTGAACGTCTGGGCAGCGCGATTGAGCAGGGCCAATTCCTGGTTGCTCCGCCGCAGTGCGTCCTCCGCCCGCTTGCGCTCGGTGATGTCCTCCTTGGCCGCGATAAAGTGCGTCATTTGTCCCTGCGCATCGTAAATCGGCGCGATGCTGGCCAGTTCCCAATACAGTGTGCCGTCTTTGCGCTTGTTGTGAAACTCGCCCCGCCATTCCCGTCCTGACGTAATCGTCTGCCACAGTTCCCTGTAATAGGCGTCGCTTTGCTCACCCGATTTAAGAATGCGCGGGTTTTGTCCCAATGCTTCCTCCACCGTGTAACCGGTGGTTTCCACAAACTTGGGATTCGCGTACTCAATATGGCCTTCCAAATCGGTGATGACCACCGTGTTGGCGCTTTGCTCCACTGCCTGGGTTAGTTTGCGCAAATCCGCGTTTTGGACTTCCAACCGCTGCTGGTACTCCCGCAGCGCCTCCTCCGCTTGCCTGCGCTCGGTGATTTCTTGTTTCAGCTCAGATGTGCGCTCATCTACTAACTCTTCAAGATGCTTGCGGTGCTCCCTCAATTCCTCGATCGAGGCGCGTAAACGTTCCTCGCTCTTTTGCAGTGCTGTTACAGACAGGTCCCGTTCCTGGGTGCGTTGATTCAAACTGCGTCCTCCCAGAACAATAACGCCCAGCCCCAGCGCCCACAGCAACCCCAACGAAATAGCCTGGGTGGCGGCGGTTCGCCCCTCTTTGGCTAATAGTGGGGCCATTGGCAGCGCAATGCCCACTCCACCCCGCACATCGCCCACCTGATAGCCCTGTTGACCGTGACACTTTAAGCAACCCTGTTGGGTGAATATTGGCTGCATCAGGCGCAGGTATGGTTCGTCATTGACATAGGTGAATTCAAGGGCCTCGGCCTCGCCCCGTTCAAAAGACTCCAGGGCAGCGCGCTCCCAATCGTCCGGGGCATTGGCCGGGCGCAGCACATTCAGGCTGGTAATGTGTCCGACTATGCCGTATGGTCGGCAAATTCCTCGTTCATCTGGCGGATCATGTAGGCCGGGTTCATCAAGGTGAGTTTTATGCCGGAGGGAGTTTCGATATCTCGTTCTGGGATGTGGCTCAGGTAGGGGCTGGGAGAAGTGTGATCGTCGGTGGGCACGTACACGCCGCCGTGAGAGGTTGCCCAGAAGCGAAGCGCCTGGTCTTTGTTGAAATTGGCGCGGGCTTGGACAATGGCTATTTGTTGGGTTACTTGACGTGTCTGAAAGAGATTCCAGACCACCAGTCCGGCAATGATTAGCGTCCAGGCAATGACCAATAGCCAGATGTAGCGCATCATTTCAGCGGCGGTCGTTCTCGTGGTCGGGGTGTTTGATTGTGTATTCATGGTCGCTCAAATTGCGACGGATGTAAGCTGGGGTGATTCTCAAGAGTTACCTGCTCAACTTTGTCAATCAAGCGGGAACAACAAAAGTATATCACATCCCTGCTCGCTAATCAAACACACACATACTGATTGATGGCATCTACCTCCGGTCACTTTTGGCCGATCTGCGGATCAATGTTGCCCGGCCCGCCGCACTCGGGGGTGTAACAGGTGGCATCCACAAAGTGGCATTTCTCCTTGCAACTGGGACAGACCTCCGGCGGCTGAGAGGCTTCCAGTGTGTAGCCACAGTTCGAGCACTTCCACCAATTCTTGGTCTCTTCCATCGTTCGCTCCTTTTTGAATTTACTATTTTCGCGTTTCTTACGGTCCGTATGTTTTCACCAGATAATCCACCAGCACCGCCTGCTCATCCTCGTTCAACTGCGCCCCCTTCCCCACCATGCGGGCGACGGTCTGCGCCCATTCGTCGTGGCTCTTTTGCGCCCCCATCACCCGATCCAGGCTGTGGCAGGCAGTGCAACGCTCTTCCAAGAGGATCGCGCCATCGGCGGCCGGGGGCTGAGCAGTCAACTCCTCTTGCTGCTGAATCGCCTCCGTCGGCGCCGCCGCAGGCTCTTGCGAAGGCGCAGGACCGCCACAAGCAACGAGCAGCAGCGCCAGGGAGACAACTGCAAGTGTGACCAACATACGTTTGCCCATCAATATCCCTCCCATCGGTTTTCAAAATACGCATGTCCTCAGCCTATATTTCGCATCCTGACGCAGCCTATTTGCGCCTTTTTCAAAAAGCGGGGAAAGAAACCAGGTTTTTTCTGAAAAAGCCTGGTTTCTCACTGACCCAGACGGCGAATCTGCCCAAATTGGGTTTGGAAGAACAAAGTGCCAAGCCCAAATCAAGCTGTCCAGAGGTGCGGAAAATAGGCTCAGTAATCGGTGATCTCTCCTCCGGAAATTTCTTGCACTTCGCCCAGATCCAGCGGGAAGTCCCGACCAGGCTGGATCGTACCATCGGTGGAGTAAGGACCGACCGTCGGCCAGTACCCCTTCTTTTGGCCGGTCTCGAACCACAGAAGCGTGATCACCTTGGGACCTTTGTAGCCGTACTTGGGCGGCAACACCAGCCGCAACGGCGCGCCGAACTCGTCCAGCAACGGTTCCCCGTCCATCTCGTAGGCAAAGAGAACGCGAGGTTGGGAGAGTTCCTCGATGGAGAGAGATTCGTAGTAGCCGTCGGCGCACTCGAAATAGGCCCAGGCGGCCTCCGGCAGCGGGCGCACGATCTCGGCCAGCGCGTCGTAGGTGAAGCCGGCCCAATCGGCCCGCGCCGACCAACATTCCACACACTTCATGCGTGTGTTCTGCTCCACGCGGGGCAAAGCCAACAGATCACTCAACGAAAGAGATTGCTCCGCTTCCACCAGCCCCTCGACGGTCAACCGCCACTCGTCGTGATCAATTGGGCGGTAGGGCTGGAAGTAACGAACGTTCCAATCCGGCTTGATCGCCGGACTGTTTTCGTTGGTCAGCGCCTTCCCCCCAACCCGCATTGGGGACGGCGTGGGGGGTTCCAGACTTGGGGACAGTGCACCAGGCTCCGGGCTTGCTCGCTGCGACGGCCCGCAAGCGGCCGCCAGTCCACCCAGTGCAGCAAGTGTGGCTGCGCGCAAGAAGCGACGGCGCGTCCATTCTTGTCGGTTCATTCTACGACCTCCTGGCACTGCTAAACCGCTCCGTAGACGGGGACGCGCGCGCCGTTTATCGAACCGCCCGCCTCCGAGCAGAGGAAGCGCATCGTGGCAGCGATGTGCGCCGGCTCCACCCACTTGCGCGGGTCGGCTTCAGGCATCGCTTTTCGATTAGCGGGGGTATCAATGATGCTGGGCAGGACCACGTTGGCGGTGACGCCGCTCCCCTTCACCTCGGCGGCGATAACCTCAGTCAGCGTGATGACGCCCATCTTGGCGACGGCGTAGCCGGCCTGTCTGGCGCGCGGCGCGACCGCTGTCTTGGAACTGACGTGGACGATGCGCCCCCAGCCGTTCTTCAACATACCGGGCAGCACCGCCCGCGAGAGAAGAAAGGCCGAGCGCAGGTTGAGCGTCAGCATGCGCTCCCATTGCTCCACATCGGTCTCGCCCACCGGCTTGCCGCCGCCCCATCCGCCGACGGTGTTCAGCAACACATCAACCCCGCCAAAGTGGGCCACGACCGCTTCCACCAGCGCCTCGACGCTCTCAGGATCGGCGGCGTCAACCGTCGCGCCAAAGACGCGCTCATCCGGCAGACCAATCTCCTCGACCAGCCGCGCCAATTTTTGCTCCGACCGTCCGGCGAGCGCCAGCCAGGCCTCTGTCCGGGCGAACTCGCGCGCCATGGCCGATCCCAGCGCCCCCGTCGCCCCACCGATCAAGACGATCTTTCCATCCAATTCATCAGCCATTGCTCTTCCCTTGCCTCCCCATCCATCAACCCATCGCGACGTCCAACGTCATCATCACCGCGAACCCCAGCATCGTCCCCACCGTCGCAATATCGGTGTTCTTTCCCAACTGCGATTCGGGTATCAGTTCCTCGACCACCACAAATATCATCGCTCCGGCGGCAAAGGCCAGGGCATAGGGCAGAATTGGCCGCATCAGAATGACGGCCGCCGCGCCGATAACGCCGGCGATAGGCTCGACCACGCCAGATAACTGCCCGTACCAAAAGCTCTTGAGCCGGGACATTCCCTCCCGGCGCAGGGGCACCGAGACGGCGGCTCCCTCTGGAAAGTTCTGGATACCGATGCCCAGTGCCAGCGCGACCGCCCCGGCCAACGTAGCTGAAGGCAGATTGGCCGACAGCGCGCCAAAAGCGACGCCTACGGCCAACCCCTCCGGTATGTTGTGCAGCGTGATCGCCAGCACCAAGAGGATGCTTCTATGCCAGCTCGTTTTGATGCCTTCGGCCTCTTCTATCGGAAATCCCAGGTGGAGGTGCGGCAACACCTTGTTCACCAGCCAGAGAAATGCCCCGCCTGACAGAAAACCCACCGTGGCGGGAACCCAGGAAGGTAAGCTCAATCCCTCGGCCATCTCTATCGCCGGAGCCAGGAGCGACCAAAAACTGGCGGCGATCATCACGCCGGCGGCAAACCCCAGCATGCCGTCCAGCACCTTTCTGTTGATGCTTTTGAACAAGAAAACCAGGCTGGCTCCTAACGCGGTCACGAACCAGGTAAAGCCGGTGGCCGCCAGCGCCTGCGATATTGGGTTCAGGTTTTCAAACCATTGCATTAGCATAGCAATCGTATCCTATTTTGTGTCTCGCTCCCTGGTTGACTGACAGAACCCTAAATTGGACTTGGAAACAAGAAATGGGACGCGGATTATGCGGATTGCGGACAATCCGTAGATGGACGCTGATTTTTTGGATTTACTGCTAGATAATTTGCGAAGAATCTGGTGCGACTCACGGTTGTCTGAATCTGCGTTCTAAAAGATTTGCCGGTCAATCAGGTCTCGCTCCACTCTTCCGTTCACAAAATACATTTCAACCTGCCCCTTATGTTTGGCGTGTACTTTACCCCGATACTCGCAATCAAATTGGTCTCGCACGAGTTTATACGTGCTCCGCGAGATATTCACCCGCCCGATCTCTCCTGACGATTCCATACGAGAGGCTATCACGACTGTATCTCCCCACACGTCGTAGGCATATTTTTGCCGCCCGACTATGCCCGCTATCACCGGGCCGCTGCTGATGCCGATGCGAATATCCCAATAGTGCTGACCGGCGCGCTGCTGTTTCTCTTTTTCCTGCCGGGTAAAATCCAGAATCTCCAGGGCAGCGTTCACAATATCAACTGCGTGCGTACTGTTGGGAAGCGGCAGCCCGCCGGCGCACATGTAGCCATCGCCGATGGTTTTCAGTTTTTCCAGGCCGTACTTTTCGATCACCCGGTCGAAAGCCGTAAAGTAACGGTCCAGGCTAGCCACCAGTTCCTGAGGCCCCAGGTGTTCGGCTGTGGCGGTAAAATTACCAAAGTCGGTGAACATGATGGATGCGCAATCGAATAATACCGGCGCGACATGGCCTTGTTCTTTGATCTCGGTGATGATTCCGGCGGGGAGGATGTTGCGCAACAGGGCATCGCTCTTTAGTTGCTCTTGCGCCAGCGCGGCCTCAATCTTTTTGCGGGCCGTGATGTCCTCCTTGATCGCCAGGTAATGGGTTGTCCTGCCCGCTTCATCTTTGACTGGGGAGAGAGTCGCCGCTTCCCAGTAAAACTCGCCATTCTTTTTGCGGTTGACCATCTCCCCTTGCCAGACCTCGCCCCTGGTGATGGTATCCCATAGCTCGCGGTAGAACTCGGTGGGATGTTCTCCCGATTTGAGTACGCGGGTATTTTCGCCGATGGCTTCCTCGGGCGTATAGCCGGTGATGCGCGTGAACGCGGGGTTGACAAATTCGATGTTGCCGTCCAGGTCGGTGATGACGATCGTGCTGCCGCTTTGCTCCATTGCCCGCGAGAGTTGGCGCAATTTATCTTCGGTCTGTTTGCGCTCGGTGACGTCGTGCCAGAGCATCAGTCGCCCGGTCATTCGTCCACGTTGATCGCGCAAGGGGGAGACGTGCAAATCGAAAATGCGCCGCTCATCCTCTCCGATATTCAGTGGGATTTCGGTGTGGATGCTGGCCGATTTCTGTTCACGACATAATTCCATCAGGGCGGGCCAATCCGCCAGAACTTGGGCGAGGGGCTGCCCGACTATCTCGGGTAGCGTATGCCCAAGGAGACCCTGGGCCACCGGATTAAGGTCTACCACCCGATTTTGAGGGTCCAGCACGATCACACCGTCGCTCATACTTTCGACGACGGCGTCGCGGGCCACCGGTGCAATATCCAATATGCGGTAGCGAAACAAGCCCCAGGCGATCAACAACCCGCTCACCGAAAAAGTGATTGGCGTCAGGTTCATGCCATGCGGCGTCAGGCCGACGGTGTAGGCCAGATTTCCCATCCAGGTTAGGATGGAAAAGAGCAATAAAAAGATGATCTGCCGTCGATAGAGGGGCGTCGAACGGACGAACGCAACCACGAGCAGAATGGTGCTAAATACAAAGAGAGCGTAAGAGTAGGCGATGTTGACCCAATACCACGCACCCGGCGTAAAGCTGAGAGTGTTGAACGGTATGCCGCTTACCAGCCCAACGTTCACCCAGATCAATTCGTGGTGTTCATTAGTCCAGGTCAGTGCCAGCGTAATCAAGGGGATGATAAAGAGCAGCGCCACGTTGCGGGGAGATAGCCACCTGCGCTGGCCGGTATAGGTCAATACCAGGGCCAGCCATTCCACCGTCAGGGTCACTGACCCCAGGTATTGCACCTTGGACCAGAGGAGCGTAGCCGGCAGATCGGTGCTGACCAGCTCCAGGATATAGAACAAGGCCCAGAAAAAGGCCGAGAACATCAGCGCCGTGAACCAGCCCGCGCCTGGAGCAGGGCGGCGGCGCTGCCCCCAGAGCGTCAGCCCGCCGGAGATGATAGCGGCAATGAAAATGGGAATGATGTAAGGCGTGTATTGCATAAAGTTAAAGGTTGCAGGTTGCAAGTCGCGAGCGCGATTCGTATAACCGGCGCATCCGTGTTCTCACAGCGCCGGATACACTCCTTGCTCCAGGAGCAGATCGACACCGCAGCGAAGGTTGGCGACCCACTCAATGAACTGGCTCACCATTGCCTGGCCCGTGAACATGGCCCCGTGTTGAGGCGCGATTCTCTCGATGTCCAAACTCTGCACCATGGCTGCCCAGCGCTGGCAGATTTTCTCGGAAGGCATATAGCGGCGGTGAAATGGATCCATATATTGCGTGTGCGCCTCAAAATCACTCACTTCCTGATACTGAGCGTCTGGCGGTAGCAACGAGGTCCCCAGGTCGCCGGAAAAGAGCGTCTTGGAGACCGGGTCGTACACCTGGTTATTGCCCGATGAATGGAGAAAGTGAGCCGGTATCAGCATCAGCGGGCTGCCATTCAGATCGAGCCGCATCCCTTTGTCTGGCACTGAGATCACCCGACCTTCTGTAAAGCTCTTGGTGCAAAACGCGGGGATGAAGCGCGTCCATATCTCCGGGAAACATATCACCGCGTCTGTGATCAACAAGTATCCGTTCAATCCGGCCCCGACGTCGGGGTCCTGGTGAGAGAGAATAATGTACTCTAACTTACTGAGGGGTAAGAACGACGTCATCTCTGCCACCAGTGCGGAGTAAATCTTGCTTCCGCCGGGGTCCAAGAGCGCCCCCTTGCCCTCGTGAATGATGAGGAATTGGTTGGACTGCACCTCTCCCTCACCCGTCAGGTCGTCGAACCTGATACAGCGGTGTACGCCATCGTTGAAAATTTCTGTTGCCATTGTTGGACCTCCTTCTCTAGCCTACTTGCCACTTTTACAGCATCCGTGCCAGCCGGCGCAGGTGCATCTTCTCCTCGCGGATGATGTTAGAGATAGCGCCTCGATCCGCCTCGGCGACCATATCGCGCAGGTCGTAGAAGAAGAGCAGCGT
>DUEK01000109.1 GCA_011192155.1 Thermoflexia bacterium | reverse complement strand
GCCAACTGCACCCCGGCCGTGTTGCACAGATACTTTTCTGGGATGCCGATGAGATAGCCCCCCGTGCGCGGGTCCAGCACCGAAGCGCAGAGTGAGTAAAAGACCGGCGCGCCCGGAGCGACCAACTGCATCAACACCATCGCGCTAACCAGTTCGGCGTTGCCCACCGTCAATGCCCCGCCCGCCGTCGCCGGGGCCGTGGAACCCATCGTCGGCATAGACATAAAGCCCACCGGAACGCCCGCCTCGGCAAAAGTCATCGCCCCCTCGATGCCGTGTTTGTCCTGCGACAGGGGTGCGATGGTGCAAACCAGGCTCGAAAGCGGCGGCCTGGCCCGCATCGCGTCCCGCCCGCCCGCCAGCACCTCTGCCATCCGAATCGCGTAACGCGCCATTCGCTCGCCCATCACGGTCACTGTCTGTACGTGTTTGGCCGTGTTGTTGAAACCGGCATCAATCTCGTGCAACGGGGCCAGGAGGCCATAATCCTGCGCGCTGACCATGGGCCAATAAAAGGCAATCGAGGAAAGATGGTCCGCCACCCGCGCCATCCTGGCGACGTCATCTTTGCAAGATGCGCGTTGCTCCCCGGTCTCGAAATCGAGTGTCAGCGTCCCGGTGCCATCCGTCCCGAAATAGCTGCCCGCGCCATCGAGATACAAGTCCGCCCCATCGGCCCGTCCGGCCAAAGTATAAGCGCGCGGCGCGTGGCTCATCGCCTCTGTGACCATGTCCGGCGGCAGGCGCACGATCTGCGCCTCCATATCCACCTGCGCCCCGTGCTCGGCAAAGATGCGCAGTGCTTTTTCTGAAGGGAAACACACGCCCACGCGCTCTAAAACGTCCAGCGTGGCCGATTGGATGGCCGCAAGTTCAGCGGCGCTCAACACTCCCCGGTGGGACTTGGATCGAATCGGTTTTATGTCAATCATTTTACCTCTCTAGATTGGTTCATTCTTCCGAGAATGAACCAATCTCAAACTGCCTCACGCTCGGCTGCCGCCAGGATACGGTCCAGTTCAACCAACACCTCCCGTGGCAGAGGTTGGGGATGGTGCGTCTCGTCGATCCGTTTGAACTCTTCCAACGCTACCTCTCGTGGGTCGCGCGGGTTGCCGTCGGAATCCTTCTGGCGTGTCAGCGGAGATAGTTGAAAATCCCGGATGCGTTTGCGGGTGTGTTTTTGCGTCAAAAAGTGGCCGCGTGGCCCCACGTCCTCGATCACATCCAATGCCATATCCGCCTCGTCGAACTCGAACCCGTGCAACACGTCGTAAGCGAACTTGCACATCTCATAGTCGAGGATCATCTGCTCGGGGTATAGGATCATCGCGCTTCCCAACAGGCCCAGCAGACCCGTGATCTCGCTGCCGCACAGTGGGATCAGGGCCGATCCAAACCCACCATCCCTGCCCGATTGCCAGCCGATATTGGGGGCATCGCCGCTCACCCTGGCCCCTCCCAGGCTGGGTACGTTCCAGGCGTGAGCCAACTGCGCCGCCATCATTGACCAGAACACCGGTACCGAGCTGACGTAACCGCCAGTGCGCGGATCCATCAGCGACACCAGGATAGAGTGGAGCACCGGTGCACCGGGATAGGCCAACTGAAGCAGCACCATCCCGCTTATTACCTCGGCATCGCCGACGGTCAATGCACCCAACGGGGTAGCGGGCGCTGTAGACCCCATCGTCGGCATAGCCATAAAGCTGATGGGGATGCCCACCTCCGCATAAGCCAGCGCCGTCTCGATGCCGTGGCCGTCCTGAGCCAGCGGGGCGATGGTGCAAATGTTGGCGCAGATGGGGGGGCGTTGGCGCACCGTCTCGGCGCTTCCGGCAACGGTCGTAGCCATCTCCACGACGTAGGGCGCTAACTGCGGGGGAACCGTCATCCCACCGCGCACGTGCTTGAGCGTATTCGTCAGCCCGGCGTGACATTGGTGCAGCGGCGCTGTGCGGCCATAGTCCTGCGCGCTGACCATCGGCCAGTAAAAGCCGATCAAGGGCAAGGCATCGCACACCCGCGCCATCCGCGCCACATCCTCCTTGCGCGAGGCTCGCATCTCGCGCGTCTCCAGGTCACGCACGTGGACGCCGGTCCCGTCGGAGCACAGGTAAGAGCGGTTCCCATCCAGCAGCAGGTCAAAGCGCTCCTCCCGCCCGCCCAGGACGAAGGAACGCGGCGCCGTAGACATCGCCTTTTGCACCAAATCCGGCGGGATGCGGACGGTCTCGGTCTCCCAGTCTACCTGGGCGCCGTGGTCGGCAAAGATCTCTAACGCTCTCTGGGATGGAAAGTGAACGCCCACCTCGTCCAGCAGACGCAACGTCCCTCTTTGCAGGGTCTCTAGCTGCGCCTGTGTTAACAGTTCAGCCTTAAAAGGCGAAGTGAACGGTATGATGTCAGGAGTCTTGGAATACTTGTGCATCTTCCGACCTAACCCGCTCGATCTTCCCGCCATTGCTGAATGGCACGCGCGTGTTCCAGTTCATGCTCGTACAGTTCGTCGAGTAGCTCTGTCACCGTTCCCTCATCTCCCCACGGAAAGACCACCCTCTGCTCCCACTGCTCGGCAGACAGTTTGCTGATTGTTGCTGCCAACTCTTGGCGGATGGCGTCCCATTCATCCAGAATGGCGTCCAGCGAAGTGTCCTGCTTGCGGTCAACCAGCCCTTGGTTCACGTTCAAATAGTCCTTGATGTCCTCGACTTGAAAGGGCTTGCCATCCGCATAGGGCCGAAGAGGCTCCAGACAGATCTCCTCCCAAGAAGCAATGTGCCCCAGCACGTCCTTGATCGTCCACACCCCTTCCACCTGAACCTGGGTCATCTCCTCCTCGCTCAAGCCTTGGGTGGCCTGGCGCAAAGTTTGGCGGCTTTCAGCCAATTTGGTCAACACGTCCTCCTTGGTCATAGTGGTACCTCCTGGTATCATATGAGAACCTTTAATATCTAGGACAGTGCCTTATCCGCCTCGGCCACGAT
>DUEK01000108.1 GCA_011192155.1 Thermoflexia bacterium | reverse complement strand
CGCTTTACGCCGCTCGCCCGCCTACGCGGGCGATGGGCCAACTGTCCGCGCAGGCGGACAGCCAGCGCCGCGGGCGCTCCATAGGCGCGATTTCAATCGCCAGCCATAAGCGGTAAACAGATACCTGCATTCTATACCGTCGTTGGAAAAACGAGCACGCACGGATTGCACATCGAACCCCCGCTTTGCCCGTCCGGCGTCTCGCCGCTGGCGCACCGGGCACGGACGTTGGCCTGGGCCTATCTGGAGGGCACCCCCGGCGAGCCGGTGTTCCCATTCTGCCTGGAGCAAGGAACTTGACCGAATCACCCGACCTCATCTATACCAGCCGCATAATCAAAGCCAGCGCCCTGATCGCAGATACCAAGCTCCTGCTGGCCGAGTGGAATCTGGCGCAATCGGTGGCGGAGATTCTCAACCGCGCCCGGCGGGAGAACATCTTTGGCAAGGCCTCGCGCAAGCGCGTGGAGGACATCTTGCTCATCTTCCGCCAGCGGTACTTTGATGACGCCGACGTCGGCGCGGCGCTGGTGACGCTGACCCAGAACGGCGCGCCTGCTCAATGGATTGCCCCTTTGTTCTATTTCTTCTCCGCCCAGAACGACCGCACTCTGCGGGACATCGTCATCGAGGTGCTCTACCCGCGGCACCTGGCGGGCTACACCGACCTGCCGGTTCAGGTTGTGGTGCGCGCTATCCGTAATTGGGTCGCCGAGGGTAAGACGACGACGCGCTGGGGTGAGGAGACGATCACGCGCGTGGCGCAGGGCTTGGCGGCCACGCTGCGCGACTTTGGCGTGCTGCAGGGTGCCGTCAACAAGCACCTGACGCCCATCTACTTACCGACGCCATCGTTCGCCCTGATCGCCCTTTGGCTCCAGCAGCGTGAGCGCTCCGGCCACCTGGTCCTCCAAAGCGACGACTGGCGGCTCTTCTTTCTGCCCGTCGAAGGCGTCGAGCGCTTCTTCATCGAGGCCCAACAAGAGCACCTGTTGACCTACAACGCGGCCGGATCGGTGGTGCGCATTGAGTTCCCGGCCGCCAGTCTAGCGGAGTATACCCATGTCCTCCTCACAAATCAAAGAGCGCGTTAGAACCCTGGAGGCCGATCTCAAGGCCTCCCCCATGCGGCACCACGTCTACCATGACTTGCCCTTTGCCATCTTTTGCTATCCGCCGGAGCAAGAATGGGCCATGCGCCACGAGACTGACCTGCTCAAGACCCGGCTGGAAAACGACACTCAGCGCCAGGTTGCCTTCATCTCCCTGGCCGAGCTTTTATGGCAGGCGATTGACGAGAGCGAGGGCATCGAGGCCGTGGCAGGGCTTGAGCGGCGGGACGGGTTCGAAGCGGCGCAGTTGCAGGTCAACGACTACCTCTCCGACCCAGACTGGCGCCCGCTGCCCGACCTTTTGGCCGAGCGGCTGGCCGAACTGAACCCCGATCGCCACATCGCCTTCATCGTCCGCGCCGGCGCGCTGGCCCCCAACATCTACCGCGTCTCCAAACTACTGGACGAGATGAAGGGCCGCACTCGCGTGCCGTGCGTGCTCTTTATGCCCGCCACCACCGAGGGGCGCACCAGCTTGCGCTTTATGGGCATCGCGGAGAACGAGGGGCGGGGCAGCTATCATACAAAAGTGTATGCATAGTCCCAAAGACACAAGAAAGTAGGATCCCTATATGAATCCAGATTGCTTCCGCAACAGCTCGTCCGGGCGACCAGTCAAGGTGGGGAAGGGCAAGACGGCCTATTGGGCTTTCGTGCCCCATCCCCTCCCCCCCACGGTAGCGCCTGACTGGACGCTGACGTGTACTATCTCCAAGACCGACCGGGCCCTTAGCCAATTGGCGGGCGTGGGGCGCACGATGCCCAATCCGCATCTGTTGATCGGCTCCTTCGTGCGTCGCGAAGCGGTGCTCTCCTCGCGCATTGAGGGCACCCAAATTGACATCACTGACCTGTACGCTTATCAAGTCGGGCAGCTTCCTCTTCCTGGCATAGTATCCGCCCCGCCAGAATCTGATGTGAAGGAAGTACATAACTATGTGCGAGCGTTAGAGTATGGCCTTCAGCGGCTGGAAACATTGCCGGTCAGCTTGCGTCTGATCCGTGAGCTTCACGAACGACTGATGGAGGGGGTGCGTGGTGAATATGCCACGCCGGGCGAGTTTCGTCGCAGCCAGAATTGGATTGGACCCGCAAACTGCACCCTGAATAAAGCTCCTTTTGTCCCGCCGCCTGTTCCCCAGATGCACGAGGCTTTGGATGCTTTTGAAAAGTACTTGCACAGCAACGATACCTACCCCCCATTGGTGCGGCTCGCTTTGATCCACTATCAATTCGAGGCTATTCACCCTTTCATTGATGGCAACGGGCGCATCGGACGATTGCTCACCTCCTTGTTATTGGTCGAATGGGAATTGCTGCCCCTGCCTCTGCTATACCTGAGCGCCTTCTTCTACCGTCACCGGCAAGAGTACTATGATCTGCTCACCACGGTCAGTGAGCGGGGCGACTGGGAAGCGTGGATCTCGTTCTTCTTGCAGGGAGTGGCTGAACAAGCGCAAGACGCCATCACGCAGGCTCAACGACTACAAGATCTGCAAATGAACTGGCGCGAACGATTAACCGAGGCTCGCGCTTCGGCTCTGCTTTTGCAGTTGGTGGATCATCTTTTTGATACCCCGGTGATTACCATTCCCGAGGCGCAACGGTTACTGGATGTGACCTACCGGAGCGCCAAGCTTAACATCGAAAAGCTAGTCGATGCTGGTATTCTGAACCAGGTCGGTGATGCAGATTATGGCAAGACCTTTGTCGCCAGCGGGATTCTTGAGATAGTTAGCTCGAACGTAGATTGAGCGCAAGGCCTGATAAACACCTTTCAGTCTCGTGTTTCAGGTTTCATAGAAGAATTATACTTTTCACACCCAAAGTATCATTCAATCGACTGAAACTATAGTCGAGTATCATTTGGCCTTGGCGAAGGAGATGGTATGTCCCAGGCACTGAGCGACAAGCAACGCAAATCCATCCACGACCTGGCCCTTTCCGCCCGCGAGCTTCTCACCCGCGAGGCCCGCGAGCTGCTGGAAGGCGTCTACGGCCTCTACGCCGACGGACGGCTCGACCCGCCCGAAAAGCTGCCCCAGGTGCAGGCCGACCCCGAAACCGGCGAGACCTACCGCCGCCTGGCCCGGTTCCTGGAAGATGAGGCCAGCGCGGGACTGGGCCGCCCCGAGGCGGCGGAGAAACTGGCCAAGGAAGCGGCTTTTACGCACCTCAACCGGCTGGTGGCCTTCAAGATGATGGAGGCCCGCAAGCTGATCCGGGGCACGCTGGACAAGGGCGCCGACTCGAACGGTTTCAAGTTCTACCTGGCCGACCCCGACCACGCCGCCGACCTGGCCCGCTACGAGCGCGGCGACGCCGACACCGCCTACCGCCATTTTTTGCTCTGGCAGGCTGGACAGGTGGCGCAAGAGGTACGCGTGCTCTTTGACCCCGACACACTGCCCAGCCGCCTCTTCCCCCGGCCACGGGCGTTGCGCGCACTGCTGGACATGCTCAACCAACCGGGGCTGGCCGACGCCTGGCACGCCGACGAGACGGTTGGATGGGTCTACCAGTATTTCAACGAGCCGGAATTGCAGGCCGCCTTTGAAAAGGTGCGAACCACCGGGACAAAGTTCGAGGCCAAAGACATCCCCTCCGCCACGCAGCTCTTTACCCCGCACTGGATCGTTAAATTCCTGGTGCAGAATACGCTAGGGCGGCTGTGGGCGCGGATGCACCCGGACACCCGGCTGGTCGGCGCCGACCCTTCGACAAGCTCAGGGCAAAGCCTGCTGGATTACCTGGTGCCGTTGGAAGGTAAGGCGCCCTCCGAACCCCTGCGACCCGTTCGGGAGATCACCCTTCTCGACCCGGCCTGCGGCGGAATGCACTTTGGGCTGGTGGCCTTTGACCTTTTCGCCGCCATGTACCAGGAGGAATTGGAACGCGCCGGGGAGCCGGGCTGGCCCGAGACGCCCTCAGTGGACAATGCAACTGAGATTCCAGCGGCGATTCTCAAGCACAATATCTTTGGGATTGACATTGACCTGCGAGCGGTGCAGCTTTCCGCGCTGGTGCTCTACCTCAAGGCCAAGCATGCCCTGAGTAAAATCGAAGGGGCGCTGAACCCCAAGGCCCGCATCATTGAAAGCAACCTGGCCTGCGCCGACGCGCGTCCCCTGAACGTCGCCCGCCTGGGCGCGTTCCTGCGCGAGGCCCGCTTTACCCGACCTATCTATGAGCGGTTGATCCGCGCGCTGTGGGAGCGGCTGCGGGACGTGCACCAACTTGGTTCACTGCTGCGGCTGGAGCGCGAGATCGGCGACCTGATCGCCCAAGAGCGCGCCCAGTACGAGAAAGCGCCGCTCTTTGCCGGGCTGCCGGGCGAGTTCGAGCGGGAGGCGGCCGAGGAAGAGTTCTGGGACATCATCTCGACCCAGATCATACAAGGACTGGACGAGTTCGCCCGCCAGCAGGCCCGGGCCGGGGTGGATCAGACCTTTTTCACCGGCGAGGCGGTCAAGGGATTGCGGCTGCTGGACCTGATGCTGCGCCGTTACGACGTGGTGGTTACCAACCCACCATACATGTCTCGTCGCAAGATGAACAAGAAGTTGGCCGACTTGGTGGGCGACGCCTACCCCGAAGGCAAGGGGGACTTTTACGCGGCCTTTATCCAGCGCTGCCTGGAATTTGCGGGGGAACGGGGCTACGTGGGCATGCTGACCATGCACTCGTTCATGTTCATCAGCTCCTACGAAAAGCTGCGACAAGAGATTCGCCGCCAGGCAGCAATTGAGACCATGGCCCACTTTGGCCCGGCCCTTTTCGACGTGGGCAATCCTGGTACGTTACAGACGACAGCTTTTGTGCTACGAAAGGAGCCGGACGCCGAGGCGCGGGAGAACACCCTAGGTACCTACTTCCGCCTGGT
>DUEK01000107.1 GCA_011192155.1 Thermoflexia bacterium | reverse complement strand
GTCGGTTTTTCGGGGCTGATGGTCACTGTTTTCTTTGCGCTCTTTAGAATTGTCTCCATGGTAAACTCCTGTATTGTATAGTTTCTTCTGGTTACTCGAACAAGTCTCGCTTGCGGAAAGGGGCGGCAAGAAAACGGGCCGTCACCTTCCACCAGGGCAGCCAGGAGATGCAAGCGCCGTTTTTGTCGTTGGCGAGCATCTTCCGGGCCAGCCAGGGTGTGACTGTCTCGACCCGGTCGGTGATGAGGTTGAAAATGCGTTTGACTTTTTCCAATTCCTCTGGATGATCCTCGTATTGCTTCATCACCAGATCGGTCAGCACCATACCGGGCCGGAGCGCGCCCACCAACACGGGCGTTCCCTTGGTCTCCCGCGCCAGGGACTCGTCGAGGTAGTACAAGGCGGCTTTGGTCGTGCCGTAGAGCGTCATGCCTTCCACTTTGCGGCCGTCGCTGCCTAACCCCTCCAGGCTGTAGATGCTTCCAAACCCTTGCTCCAACATGCCGCACAGGGCCACTTTTGCGCCGTACATCGCGCCTATTACATTGGCGCTGACGACGGCCTGAATCTGCTCTGCCGGGATCCGCCAGAAATCCATCTGTGAATGGCCCAGCCCGGCATTGTTGACCCAGATGTCAATTTTGCCAAAGTGAACGTGGGCCGCGTCCCACAGGGCCTGCACCTGCTCAAAGTCGGTCACGTCGCAAGGTTGGCCGAACACGCGCTCGGCTGTGTGTTTGGCGGATAGTTCCGCGACGGCCTTTTCAACCGCTTCTGGCGTGCGCCCGCTGACCGTGACCGCACAGCCAAGCGCCAGGAACGAATCGGCGAGACCGTATCCAATACCTCGAGTGCTACCGGTGATGACGATGACTTGCACAAGTTCCTCCTCAATCCAAATAAAGTTTTGTCAAGCCACTGTAACTGTCTACCCTTCTATCGCGGAAGGGAAACGAAGAACCTTTCCTAACTTCCTCGACGTGAGAAAGGTCAATGGAGCATATCAGCAACTCTTCTCTATCCCCAGCGGCCTGCTCTACGATCTGTCCATTGGGATCCGCCACAAAGCTCCGCCCCCAAAAGTCGATCCCCACCCCACTCTCAGGGCTTTCCTCAAAACCCACGCGGTTGACCGCCGCCAGAAAGCAGGCGTTGGCGACGGCGTGGCCTCTCTGAACAATCTGCCATCCATCGCGGTATGCTGCCGCCTTGGCTTGATCTTCAAACGCCGAATGGCCGATGGCGGTCGGGATCAGGATCAGCTCCGCCCCACCCATCGCCGCCAGCCTGGACGCCTCGGGAAACCACTGGTCCCAGCAGATCAGGACGCCAATATCGGCATACCTGGTCCTGAACACCTTGTACCCCAGGTCTCCGGGGGCAAAGTAGAACTTTTCATAGTACAGCGGGTCATCAGGGATGTGCATCTTGCGGTACTTGCCCAGGTAGCTGCCGTCAGCATCCAGAACCACAGCAGTGTTGTGATACAGACCCACAGCGCGCTTCTCGAACAGGCTGGCAACGATGACCACGCTCAACTCTGCTGCCAGATCAGAGAGTTGGGCCACCGTCCCACTCCCGTCCGCGATCTCTTCCGCCAGGTCAAAATTCGCGCTGTCCTCTGTCTGGCAGAAATAGCGGGACTTGAACAGTTCCTGCGTGCAAACGATATGCGCCCCTTGACCGGCGGCCTTTCTGATATAGCCAACCGCTTTGTCATAGTTTTCTCCCAGATCATCTCCACACGTCATCTGTATCAAAGCAAGTTTGATCATCTTTCCCCCCCTCACCCGTGTCGATTACAGTTTTTGTACAGTAACTACTCAGCCCACCGCAGGGTTGGATGTTTCAGGCTCTCAGCCCTCGTCCCCGAGGGCGGTGTAAGCGAGAGCGCCTCATTCTGAACGGCTATTTGCTGTATGGGACGCCCCCGGGACGGGGGCTGGGAGCAGCGGCTGGGTAGTTACTTTGTGCATTATGATGCCTCCTTGACACGAGCGGCCGGCTGTTGCTGAGTCACACAGTGGATCATGCCGCCCAGTTCGGCCACCATGTGCGCCAGGATACCGACGATCTCTCGACCGGGAAAGTGTTCGGCGATTATGGCCTTGGCCCGCGCATCGTTGGCGTCGCCATACACGGGAACCAGTACGACGTTGTTGGCTACATAGTAGTTGGCATACAGACCCAGGGAAGGCATAGGCTCGAACGGGGGGGCCGTGGGGGCATCCCTCGTGGCATAGATTCGGGCCTCGGTCACTGGTACAGGCGCCAAGATCAAGGGCTTGCCAGACTCGGTCACAGCCCCCTCCAGTTCCTCCAGGTGTTTCTTGAAATAGGGATAACGTGGATGACTTGTGTCATCGGTCCAGCTATACAGCACCGTCTGCTCATCCACAAAGCGGGCCGCACCGTCAATGTGGAAATCCGTATCTCCCAATCCATCCTTCCCCGACAGCCAGATGAAATGGTCGACGCACAGATATTCTCTCAGAATCTCCTCGATCTCCTCCAGCGTGTGATCCGGGTTCCGGTTGGGGTTGACTATCGAGCTGCGAGTGGCGAGCAAGGTCCCCTTGCCGTTCACCTCGATGCCGCCCCCCTCGAGCGTTATCGGGGCGGTGAACACCGGTATTGACAGCATCTCGGCGATCCCTGCCGGAATCTTGGTGTCTTTATCATAGGGGTAACGCTCCCCCCAGCCGTTAAAGTTCCAGTCGGTAGCGACCAACTCTCCTTTATCGTTCACAAGAAAGATGGGGCCACTGTCCCGCGCCCATACGTCATTTGTGGGAAAGACACGGATGTCAATGTTGCTCTGGTCAAAGCCATAGTATGCCACTTGTTGATAGATGTGCTCCTGCCCACGCTCATCCGAGGCAACGATGTGCACGACCTCGTGCTGGTGAAGCACTTTCGTCATCATCAGCCAGATGTGCTCCAACCGCATCTGGGAGCCGGGGTGGGTATCATCGTGTGGCCATTGGAGCCAGGTGCC
>DUEK01000106.1 GCA_011192155.1 Thermoflexia bacterium | reverse complement strand
GGCGGTGTTGCTAAAAATCAGGGACCCGCTCAATGCTGCACTGCACTCCTGAGCAAATACCCCGCCGCCATACACGTCGGCAGTATTGCTAAAGATTTGCCCACCTTGCAGTGTCGCGCTGCCCGCGTAGACGTACACCCCGCCGCCGAAACCATTAGTGCCGGTGGAGACGTTGTTACTGACGATGGTGTTGACGAGGGTCAGGTTGGTGCCTCTACTGTTGATACCGCCGCCATGCCCGGCGACGCTGCCGTTGACGATCCTGACGCCAGAGATGACGACCGTGCCCGCAAAGCGAACGTCGAACACGCGGTCTATGCCGCCGGCGTCAATGATCGTCTGGCCGGGGCCGGCCCCCTCGATGGTCAGCGTGTCGGTGATGTCCAGGTCGCCGGTCAGGGCCGCGTCCTCGCCCGCGCCGGTCACGGTCAAGACGTAAGTAAAAGGCCCTAAACCAATGTAATCGTCGCTGCCGCCAGGGGCGCACGAGTCCACCCAAGAGTCGGTATTGGCGGCGATGATCGCCTCGCGCAGGGTGCAGTTGTGATTGTTGGCCGTGTCGTCCAAAGTGGTATTCACGCCGATACTCGCCGCGCGGGCAACCGGCAGCCGGCCGCCGCCCAGCAGCCACACCAGGGCCAGGGTCAACCCCAGACCGAGCGCAAAAGCCGTGCATAGTTTCTTGGTTCTCATTGTATTTCTCCTTTTTCTGATCATTGGTTCGAGTCTTTAACCGCACCGTAAAACAGGCGGTGCTGGCACAAGAAACAGCCCAGCACCGACTCTTTCAGACCAGTGTAGCTTGGCAAGAAATATATAACAAATCACAGGCTATGTCAAATGGGCACTGCTCACAGGTAAGGGTTCGAATCGGGGAAGAAACATCACGGACAGCAAAGGTCACGCCGCTGCTGGTAGAGCACTTGCGCTTCGTGGAGCGATCACCGACGTGCTCGGTGAACACTGGCCCATATTCCGCCAGCAGCACAATGAACGGATAAAGCCGGCAAAATATATCTTCACTCAGCCAGCCTCGACCATCACCTTGAGGTTGATCAGGCTGCGTTTTATGACCCGCTGCATAGAGGCACGTCGTCCTAGTTTATCCAGAGCGCGCCCCAAGAATCCGCGTGGTTGGTAATCCCAGGTCAGGGTGAGACGAGCGCCTCCGCCCGCAGATTTGAACTGCCACTCTTCACTGCCGGCGCTGAACCAACTGCTGGGCGCAGCGTCTATCACCCGCAACTCTGAACGGCTGGGGAACTGGAAGCCAACGTACTCAGCCTCCCAGCTAAAGACGGGGCCACTCGAATGACGGGCGTCAATGCTCAACAACGTTCCTGCCCTGACCGGTTGAGGCGTTATCAGTTCTACGCTCACCACCCGCTCGTCCCACTTGGACCGGAGAGTCGCGTCGTGGCAGAAACGAAAGATAGTAGTCGGTGACGCTGCTATGTCTATACACTCTTCGATACGGGACACCAGATCTCCTGACAGCTACTCCGGCTTCCAGCGCAGGGTCAACTTTTTAGCCGCGTGCACCTCGTCCAACCGGCGCATCGGCGCGTTGTGAGGCGCGGCGTGGAGCAAATCGGGGTCGGCGCGGGCCTCATCGGCGATGCGCAAAAGCGCCTCGACGAACCCGTCCAGCGTTTCCAGGCTCTCCGTCTCCGTCGGCTCGATCATCAATGCCTCGTGGACGATCAAGGGGAAATAGACGGTGGGCGGGTGAAAGCCGTAATCCATCAGCCGTTTAGCTACGTCCAGCGTATGCACGCCGGCGGCTTGCACATCGTCGGGCGGCCCGGCCAAGACGAACTCGTGCATACAAGTACGGTCGTAGGGCAGCGGGTAGGTTCCCTCAAGTCGCCCTTTCAGATAGTTGGCGTTGAGCACCGCGTGTTCCGCCACTCGCCGCAGGCCGTCTGCCCCCAGCATGCGGATGTAGACGTAGGCTCGCACCAGCACGCCAAAGTGGCCGTAGAAAGCTTTCACCCGGCCGATGGACTTGGGCGGATCTACAAACGTGTAAAACAGTTCCTCGTCGTCCGACCGTTGGAGATCCACGTCTACGATGGGCAACGGCAGGAACTCGGCCAGTCGCTCCGACGCGCCCACCGGCCCCGAGCCGGGGCCGCCGCCGCCGTGAGGCGTGCTAAAGGTCTTGTGCAGGTTATAGTGAAGCACATCAAAGCCCAAATCGCCGGGGCGCGCGATACCTAGCAGGGCGTTCATATTCGCCCCATCGCCGTACATCAGACCCCCGTGCTCATGGACCAGGGCCGTTATCTCCTCGACGTGCTCATCGAACAGGCCCAGCGTGTTGGGGTTGGTCAGCATCATGCCGACCAGACGGTCGCCGTGTTCCTCGCAAGCCGCCTCTAGCGCCACCATATCCACGTTGCCGCGCGCATCAGAGGGAATCTCGATCACTTTTAGGCCGCTCATCGTCGTGGTGGCCGGATTGGTGCCGTGGGCCGAGTCGGGAACCAAGATCACGTCCCGCTGGTCGTCGCCTCGATCCAGGTGATAGGCGCGCATCATCAGTACGCCGGTCAACTCGCCGTGCGCGCCCGCCGCCGGCTGTAAGCTGACCGCCGCAAAGCCCCCGATCTCGGCGAGAAACTCTTGCAAATGGTACATCAAAAAGAGCGCGCCCTGCGCCGTCTCCTCGTCCTGGTAAGGATGGAGGCGGGCAAAGCCCGGCAGTCGCGCCATCTGCTCGTTGATCTTGGGGTTGTACTTCATCGTGCAGGAACCGAGCGGGTAAAAGCCGGTGTCCACGCCATAGTTCAGTTGAGAAAGGCGAGTGTAGTGACGAACTAGGTCAATCTCGCTCACCTCCGGCAACGGGAGATCGTCCCGCAACAAGCTGGATGGTAAATCGGCGGTTGGCACGTCCAGGGCCGGCAGTGCAGTGGCGCAACGGCCCGGACGGGAAATTTCAAAGATCAAAGGTCTAGTCACGATGTCACCTCCCCCAAAGCCTCGACCAGCGCGTCAATCTCATCACGAGAGTTCATCTCAGTCACGCACAGGAGCATGTGGTCTTGCAAATGCGCGTAATCCAGCCCCAGATCATAACCACCGATGATGTCCCACTCGTCCAGCAGATAATCGTTGATCCTCTGCACCGGCTCGGGGCAGCGCACCACAAATTCTTTGAAGAAAGGTTTGTCATCCAAGAGAGAAAATCCGTTGATTTCCCCAATCCGTTGTTGGGCATAGTGGGCCTTGTGGTAACACAGTTCCGCCACCTGACGCATCCCGCTCTTGCCCAGCGCGGCCATATAGACCGCCGCCGCCAGCACCACCAACCCCTGGTTGGAGCAGATATTGGAGGTGGCTCTCTCGCGGCGGATGTGCTGCTCGCGGGTGGAAAGAGTGAGGACGAAACCGCGCTCGCCCGCCGCGTCCACCGTCTGGCCCACGACCCGGCCCGCCATCTTGCGGGCGTACTTTTTGCGGGAGGCGAAAAAGCCCAGGTACGGCCCGCCAAAGTTGAGTCCGGCGCCCAGCCCTTGCCCCTCGCCCACCACGATATCGGCCCCGAACTCGCCCGGAGGCTTTAGCATCCCCAGCGCGATGGGGTCGGTCACGACGACAAAGAGCGCGCCGGCAGCGTGCGTCGCCTCGGCCAGGCCGCTCAAGTCCTCGACACGTCCCAAAAAATCGGGATACTGGACGATGAGACAAGCAGTCTCCTCATCAAGCAAATCCGTCAACCCTGCTGATCCGCCATTCTCGTCCCCCACAATGGTCAAGCCCATCCCCTGGGTATAGGTGCGCACTACGGCCCGATACTCGGGATGAACGAAGGGAGAGACCACCACCTTGCGCCGCTTTAAGCGGTGGACGTTGATGGCAGTGATGACGGCCTCGGCAGTGGCGGTGGCCCCATCGTAGTGGGAGGCATTGGAGACACTCATACCCGTGAGGTCGCAAATCATCGTCTGGTACTCAAAGATGGCCTGCAAGGTCCCCTGGCTGATCTCGGGCTGGTAGGGGGTATAGGCGGTGTAAAACTCGCCCCGGTTCAGGACAGCATCCACCACGGACGGGACAAAGTGATTATAGGCTCCGGCTCCCAGGAAACAAGCGCAATCGGAGGCGGTTAGATTAGACCCGGCCAGCGATTCTAGTTCCCAGCGGGTATCCAGTTCAGCAAGAGCCGCGGGCAGGTCCAACTCTGGAAAGCGGACGCGCTCCGGCACATCATCGAACAGATCTTTAATAGATCGGGCGCCGATGGCAGCCAGCATGGCCTCCCGATCCTCATCAGAGTGAGGAATATACGGCATAAAATCACCTTTCACGCATTACGGATTAAGCCTCTTCCTCGGCGACGAACGCCTCGTAGGCGGCCGCATCCATCAGACCATCAAAGTCATCTGGGGCGTCTGGCGCAAAGCGAATCAGCCAACCATCGCCGTAGGGGTCCTGGTTGACCAGTTCTGGGTCGTCTTCCAGTTCCTCGTTGATGGCAGTAATCTCTCCGCCCAGCGGCATGTAGACGTCGGAAGCGGCTTTAACCGACTCGACGACGCCAAAAGCGTCTTCTTCGTCGAACACATCTCCCACCTCCGGCAATTCCACATAGACAATGTCGGAGAGGGATTCCTGGGCGTGATCAGTGATACCACAGACGATCTCATCCCCATCCTGACGGGCCCACTCGTGCTCTTCGGTATATCGTGCTTTAGGATCTAGTTTCATCGCTGCTTCTCCTTTTTTTCTAATAACTCTATGCCTATATTATACTCAACGAACTTGGCTAAGGCAAGCCAAGATTCGCACCCACTACACAACTCGCGGCACCCGCGCCAGTATCTCAGAGATCACCTCGTAGTTGATCGTCCCCAGCCAACCCGCCACCTCCTCGGCAGTGATCGCATCATTCCCCTGATGGCCGATGAGCACCACCTCGTCGCCCACACGGGCGTTGGGGATATGGCTGACGTTGACCATCGTTTGGTCCATACAGACTCGGCCCACGATGGGGGCGCGCTGCCCACGGACGAGCACCGCCTGCCAGCGGGTCGGCGCGCGGCGGAAGCCATCAGCATAGCCCACGGGAATAACGGCGATGGTCTCCTCCTGCTCCGTTCGATAGACGTTGCCGTAACTGACATAGCTGCCCGGCGGGAGAGTCTTGGCCTGGGCAATAGTCGTTTTCCACGCCAGCGCGGGGCGGAAACCCGGTGGAAGCGACACCTGGGGAGAAGGTTGCAAGCCGTACATCACCAGGCCCAGCCGCACCATATCGAAGCGAGTCTCCGGCAGACGTAACAAGGCAGCCGAGTTGGCGCAATGAACGATACGAAAAGCGACGCCGATCTCTGTCAGATGCTCCAAAACCTCCCGAAAACGTGCCAGTTGCCAGCGAGTGTATTCCAAATCAGCGTCGTCCGCAACGGAGAAATGAGTAAAGATACCCTCCAGGTCGAGGCCGGGCAGAGCGCGGATTTTCTCCACAAAAGGGACGACCTGCTCGGGCAACAATCCTAACCGGCCCATACCGGTATCCACCTTGATGTGAACCCGAGCGGTGCGGCGTAAATCAGTGGCGGCCCGGCTAAAGGCCCGCGCCACATCAGTGTCGTAGAGGGTAAGAGTGACATCGCGCAACAGAGCCGCCTTTGCCAGCCAGGAAGGAGTATAGCCCAGCACCAGGATAGGGGCGTCTACTCCACCATCCCGTAGTTTCACCGCCTCGTTGACCGAAGCTACTCCGCAGAAAGAAGCGCCGTTATTGAGGGCGATACGGGCAACAGTGAGAGCGCCGTGGCCATAAGCGTCGGCCTTGAGCACCGCCAAGATATCTACTTTTGGCCCGACAATCTCCTTGATTCGCCGGACGTTGTAGGCAATCGCCTCCAGGTTCACCTCAGTCCACGTTGACCGAGAGGGACGAGCGGTCCGTACAATCAATCCATCCACTCGCCGCACCAACCGATCGGCATCAGCATGATCAGCCAGGAGGCCCTCCACCACTTGTTCCATCCGGGCTTCCACATCTCCCTTGACCAGCGCCACATCTCCCGGCTTTAGTTGCGGCTTGAGGTGACGCACCGCGTCCCGGGCGGTATAGGTCACTAAGGTATGCTCGCGGGGCAAGCCAGCCTCAATGGCCGCCTCGGCGATCCAGGTCGCGCGTTCTCCCTTGACAATCAGATAATCCACGAAAGCAGCAGCGACTCGCCCCAGATGGCGATGGCCCTCCACCGAGTAACCACCCAATTGGGCCATGTCTCCCAGAACAGCAATGCGTCGTTGGGCTGGGTAATCGGCCAGGGCATATAGGGCTTGCAGCGCAGTAGCAGGGCTGCAACTGGCGGACCCATCGAGCAAGAGCGAATCGCTGGCCCCCGGCAGCAGCCGCAGTCGGCCCGGCCCGGGTTCTAATTCCTCCATCACGTCGAGTATGTCGTCCCACGGGACGTGATACGCCAGGCCAACAGCAATAGCGGCCATAACCACGTGCGCCTGGTGGCGGCCCAGGAGTCTGGTGCGAATCTCCGACTTGGCCGGGTAGCCGGGAGTGCCCAGGCCGCTGACTCCGGGGAAATGAACGACAAATTGGAGTCCTTCCCGATCAAGCCGCAGGTCGGAGGCCACAATGTCGGCATCCGGGCTGAGGCCGTAGGTGACGATACGAGCGCGCGTGCGCTCTCTCATTGCCCGCACGCGGGGATCGTCATAGTTGAGGACTGCCACGCCATCGGGCGGCAAGGATTCGACCAATCCGCCTTTCTCTTGGGCAATGGCCTCCATGCTGCCCAGGTAAGCCAGGTGGGCGCGGTTGACTGCCGTGACGACGGCAATGCGGGGGCGGGTGAGTTCGGCCAAGTGAGCAATATCCCCAAAGGCGTGACAAGCCATTTCCAAGACAGCCACCTCGTGTTCTGAACCCAGCCCGGCCAGGGAGATGGGCAAGCCAAAGCGACTGCTCAGGGCCGGTGGGTTGGCGAAAACCCGGTGGCGAATAGCCAAAACTGAGGAAATGGCCCGGCGCGTATCGGTCTTGCTGGTGGAACCGGTGACGCCCACGACCTGAGGGTTGTGCCGGCGCAGAATGTGAGCGGCCCAATCTGTGAGGGCAAGTTGGGTATCTGGGACGACTATGCAGGGGACGGTGGGGTTAGGAGGTGGAAACTGGCAAAGCACCCCGCCCGCCCACTTTTCGATGGCGTCGGCGATATAGTCGTGACCGTCTCCACCTCCCTCGGTCTTGACGGCGACAAAAAGATCGCCAGGGGTGAGGCGGTGCGAATCGTAGCAAAAAGCGGGGAACTGGATGGGAATGGGAGGCCCGATATGTTGACCGCCGGTAGCGGATAAGAGGTCATCCAAATAGATCATTGTGGTGATTGTAACATCGGGATTGAGGTTACGCAAGCGCCGGGTACTTTACGTACCCGGCACTCTGATGGGCGGTACGGGACTCGAACCTGTGACCTCCTCCTTGTAAGGGAGGCGCTCTGACCAGCTGAGCTAACCGCCCGCAGAGCAATTATAACCGGAAATTTCTATCCGTCAACGTCACAGCCGGGGCAGGACAATGGATTGTTGGGCCTGGTACTTGCCTTTCTTATCGGCGTAGGAGGTTTCACATTCCTCGTCACCCTCAAAAAAGAGTACCTGGGCGATGCCCTCGTTAGCGTATATCCTGGCCGGCAGAGGGGTGGTGTTGCTGATCTCCAATGTCACATACCCCTCCCAAGATGGCTCGAAAGGTGTCACGTTGACAATTATGCCACAGCGGGCATACGAGCTCTTGCCTACACAAATGGTCAATGTGCTGCGTGGAATGCGAAAATATTCCACCGTCCGGCCCAACGCAAACGAGTTGGGAGGGATGACGCATATCTCGCCCTTGAAATCAACAAAAGAGGCAGCGTTAAAATTCTTGGGGTCCACGACGATGGATTTGTTGGACTTTAACTCGGCCAATGCGCGGGAGGCCGCGTCGCGACGGTGCGTCAGGTACGGCCATACCTGCGAGAGAACATACTGCACGTCGGCGGCCTTGCTCACGATCAACTCACTCTGGCCGTTATCAGGTTCCCGCAGCCGGCCGGCGCCGACGATAGCTTGCAGACCCTCCAACACCCGGAGATCGTCGCCAGCGACAATGAGGGCCAGGGCTGGCCTCCCCTCTGGCTCCAAGTCAGTGTAGCCGATTCGCCCCTGCGCGTCGAGTATTCCGGCCACGTAAGCGCACTGCACGTCCGATAGTTTGGACGCCGTAATCTCTGGCTGAAAAACCTTGAACTCGTCGGCCACGCGGATATCATAGCCGTAGGATGATAGTCCGTAGGATATGACTCCATCGCGCACCTGCCCATCCACGAACGGCTCAATCATCCGCTGCTCAGATGCCATCTTACGAATCCAACGATCAGGTTTTAGTCCCATAAGCCTCCAGAGAAGTTTGCAAGTTGCATCTTGCTCACATACGTTCCGGCGCGCTCACGCCCAACAGGCCCAACGTTCGCGCCAGCGTTAGCCGGGCCGCCCGCGTCAACATCAGGCGCGCCTGGGCCCGCTCCGGCTCCTCTGGCACAACGACGTGGCAGTCGCGGTAGAAAGCGCTAAAGACGGCGGCCAGTTCCTTGGCATAAAAAGTCAAGTGATGCGGAGCCATCTGCGTTGCCGCCAGCGCCACGATCTCTGGCAATTCCAGCATTTTGCGGATCAGGGCCAGTTCGCTCGGGTGGGTCAACAGCGAGGCGTCGCCAGCGGCATCCACATCCCACCCCAGATCAACAGCATGGCGCAGTATGCTGGCGATGCGGGCATGCGCGTATTGCACGTAAAAGACGGGGTTCTTGTCCGATTGTTCAACCGCCAGCTCCAGGTCAAAATCCATCGCCGAGTCGACGGTGCAAGTGAGGAGCGTAAAGCGGATCGGGTCAGGGCCAACCTCATCCAGCAACTCGCGCAGCGTGATAAACTCGCCCGCTCGCTTTGACATGCGCACCTCTACACCGCCCCGCTTCAGGCTGACCAATTGGTAGAGAATGATCACCACGCGGTCGGGGTCAAGCCCCAATGCCCGCACCGCAGCCTTCACACGGGGCGCGTCGCCGTGGTGATCGGCGCCCCAAACGTAGATTGCCTTATCAAAGCGGCGCTCGACCAGCTTGTCCCAGGCATAAGCGATGTCAGAGGCGAGGTAGGTGGGACGCTCGTCCGGTTCCGGTATGATCTGCGGGGAGCGGATCACAACGGCATCCGCATCCAAATCAGGGGAGGTGAACCAGGTCGCATAATCCCGTTCGACGATGTGTCCTTTGTTTCGCAGCACCCGCAGCATACGGTCGAACAGACCAGATTCGTACAGGCTCTTTTCATGGAACCAGGTATCGAATTCCACTCCCAGATCAGCCAGGTTCTGCCGCATCTCGTTGAGGACACGCGCTATGCCCTCCCGGCCCAGGGCGCGCACGGCCTCTCGGCGAGGCAGGTTGAGGTATCGGTCGCCATGCTGCCGAGCCATTTCCCGCCCCATCTCCACGACATAGTGGCCGCGATAGCCATCTTCCGGGAACGGCTCATCCTGGCCAAGCGCTTGGGCGTAGCGAGCATAGACGCTCTCGCCAAAGTGGCGCACCTGGGAGCCAGCGTCGTTGACATAGTATTCCCTCTCGACCTCAAAGCCAGCCGCCGCCAGCACGCTGGCCAGAGCGTCGCCGATGACGGCGTTGCGGACAGATCCGGCGTGAAGCGGGCCGGTGGGGTTGGCGCTCACAAACTCGACCTGGCATCGCTGCCCGCGACCGAGTTCCAGATTGCCAAAGCTCTCCCCGGCGTCCAAGATGGCCTCGACTTGAGCAGTCAGCCAGTTCGCGTTCAGCGTGAGGTTGATGTAACCGGGTCCGGCCACCTCGATCTTGCCCACAAACGGGGACGGGGGAATGTGTTCGACTACTTGCGCGGCAATCTGTCGGGGTGGCATCTTGGCGGCTTTTGCCAACGGCAGGCAGACAGGCGAAGCATAGTCACCGTGATCGAGTTGGCGCGGCCGCTCCACGGTGACCGCTGGCGTCTCGAACTCGGGCAGTGCGCCCTGCTCCTGCGCGGTATGCAGTCCTGCAACAATCAAAGCTGCAACCTGATCACGAACAAGTTCTGTCAT
>DUEK01000105.1 GCA_011192155.1 Thermoflexia bacterium | reverse complement strand
GCGGAACAGCACCGGCTGCCCGTCGAGCGCGTGCACCACGCGCGCCAGCTCCAGGCGGGGGTCAACCGCCTGTTCGATTTCGATCAGCGCGCCGGCCTGGCCCGCCCACGTGACAAATTTATCTATTCTCATCGTTTGACACCCTCATCAAATGATAGTAAAATATGCCAGGAATAATGAAAGGAGATAGTGATGTCAACATTCCTGGCAAAACCAAAGCGAGTTAGAACTACCGTTGATTTACCGTCCGATCTACTGGCGCGCGTTCAACTCTTGGTGGACAATGATGTGGTGCGCAGCCGCAACGCATTGATAATCACCGCCCTGGAATATTTTATGGACTATGTGGAAAGACAGGCGATTGACGCTCAGTTTGCGGCTATGGCCGACGACAAAGAGTACCATGCGCTGAGTCTGACCCTCGCGGAGGAGTTTACCTCTTCCGACTGGGAAGCTTTCGAGCTAGGCGAGGCGCAACAATGAGACGCGGCGATGTCTACGATGCCCGACTCAGTCCCACCGAAGGTTCAGAGCAGGCCGGAGTCAGGCCTGTCATTATCGTCAGCCGCGACGCGATCAATCGCTACAGTTCTGTCATTGTCATAGTTCCGTTGACTAGAGCTGCCAACATCAAGCGCGACTATCCCAGCAATGTCCGTCTTGGCGAGATTGAAGACGGGTTGGCGGTTGATTCAGTCGTGTTGGGCGGGCAGGTACGGGCTATTGCCAAGAGTCGTCTGCTGCGTCATCGCGGTCATATTTCCACCGAGAGTATGCGCCAGATCAGCAAGGCGCTCCGCATCACGCTCGATTTATAAGTTGCCGTCCTACCATCCCCCGCGGTGTACGCGCGCCTCGTCGTACTGCGTCCGCGCTTCTTTCTCCTCCGCCGGATGGCCGATGGAGAGCAGGTTGAGCGGGACAATGTTCTCCGGGATGCCCAGCACCCGGCGCACCGGGGCGACTCGTTCCTCCTTGGGATGGACGCCCAGCCAGACCGCGCCCAGGCCCAACGCGGCGACCGCCAGGAGCAGGTTCTCGGTGGCGGCGGAGCAATCCTGCACCCAGTAACGGGATTCTTCTGGAACGCCGCACACAGCCACGCACAGCGCAGCGTCGTAAAGCATCTTGCCGTGGGGGTGAACGTCGGCCAGCGCGTCCAACATCTCGCGGTCGCTCACGACGATGAAATGCCAGGGCTTGATGTTCGAGCCCGAGGGCGCCGCCATCGCCGCCTCCAGCAACGTCTGGACGTTCTCCTCGCTGATTGGCTCGGACGTGTATTTGCGGATGCTGCGCCGCGCGAAAATTGTTTGGATCATCTCCTCGCTCATCTCGTATCCTCCTCACTCGCAGACTTGTTTGCCTGCCTAAATCACCAGTTCCTTCGGGAAATCAGTCAGGTTATGGATCTTGCCATCGGGGTCAATCCACAGGTCGTCCTCGATGCGGATGCCAAAGCCCCGCTCGGGATAGTACAGGCCTGGCTCGCAGGTAAAGATGTGCCCAGGTTGGAGCACGTTGGTGTTGGAGGGCGCGTCGCCGAAGAACGGTTCCTCGTGAACCGCCAGCCCCATCCCGTGTCCCAGGCTATGCACGTAGCCGCTTTCGGTCTTGGAATCGGTGGCGATGGTAGGGTGGCCACGGTCCTCAAAGAACTTGCACGTCATCTGTTGGTAATGGCGCGCTTCCGTCCCGACCTGGTAGGCTTCCATCAGCGTGGCGTGGCATTCGTACACGTCCTGATATGCCTTCTCGACCTCGGGCGGCGCATAGCCCAGGCAGAAGGTGCGAGTCACGTCGGCAAAGTAACCGCCGCCGGCCTCGCAGGGGAAAATATCAAAGATGATGGTCTTGCCCAGTTCGACCACGCTCTCGGGATTGCCCTTGTTGTGGGGCACGCCGGCGTCGCGCCCGATGGCAAAGATAAAGCCCTCGGGGTCTTCCATCCGCCGCTCGGCGATGAAGCGGCTGATTTCCTCGTGTACCCGCCCGATGGTCAGCGGAGAGCCATCGGCCTGCACCAGTGTTTCATTTTTCACCTGATGTGATTTGAGGAACTTGACCGTCTGGCCAATGACGTCGCAGGTGCGCCGCCCCATCTCGCGGACGCGCTCGGCTTCGGCAGCGTCCTTGGTGGCGCGGGCGGCGTCAATCAATGTCACGTCAAAGTCGCCATAGACCTCAATACCCTCCAATTGTGCGTCGAGCGCGTTGAGCAGCGCCCAGGCGCGGCCCTGGTCGGCCAGGCCGTAGAAGCCAACCCGGCCCCCCACCTCCAGATCGGCGAATATGCGGCGATACAATTCGACGACGGCAGCCAGTTGGTCGCCTTTCTCTCGCAGGATGTTCATAAAGTCATACTTGCTCATATTCACGATGGCGAGGCCGCTGGCGGCGGCTTCCTCCCGCTCGATCGGCGAGCATATAAGCACAGGCTCTTCGCCCCGCTTTTTGAGCACGCGCCCGCCGGTTAGTCCCGCGCCGTTGGTCATATAGTACATGGCCGGATTCCCGTGTACTTTCCCGGCGACGAGGATAGCGTCCAGTTCACGCTCCTTCATCAGACGATCGATGTCTTGCTTCATTTTAGAGCCTCCTAGATTTTGCGCTATTATCACAAACTGTTACACATTATACCTGGTAATGGCTAAAATTGACAAATGCAAATATCATATTAAAATGTGTGTGCTTCCACCCATTCGTACATTCGCAATCGGAGAACCGTATGCCTATCAAGACAACGTTCATTTTCGCCGGTATCGCCGGCCGAGGTTTCAACTCTCTCAAACAAGGGATGGAGGCCGGTTGGATCTCGCACGGCCTGGCCTCCCTCAGCGCCGCCGCCAAAGCCGAGGGGTTCGAGGTAGACCTGATTGACCTGCGGGCGCTTTCGAGTTGGGACCACTTCCGCCAGGTGCTGGCGGAGCGAGCTCCCGACGTTATCGGCGTGACTATGATGAGCGTGGATTACAACCCCGCTCGCCAAACGGTCGCCATCGCCAAGGAGTTCAATCCCGAGATCGTTACCGTCATCGGCGGTCCCCACGTTACCATCGCGCTGGAGGATTCCTTGCGCATCCCGCACGTAGATTACCTGGTGACCGGAGAGGGAGAGGTGACATTTCCCAAACTGCTGCGGCTGATCGAAGGCGGCGACCCGCCGCCCAACCGCGTGCTGCGCGGCGAGACGCCCGACCTGGACGCGGTTCCCTTTGCCGACCGGGACCTGTTCCTTGACGAATGGCGGAAATGGGGTTACGACCTCGATTCGCCCGAGGTGCCCTTTGTGCCGGAACTGCCGCCGCCGTTCGTCACCGTCATCGCCGGGCGGGGCTGTCTCTACAACTGCGCCTTCTGCAAGCCGGGAGAGGATTACCTCTTTGGCAAGCGCACCCGCCGCCGCTCCGTCGCCAACGTCATCGCCGAACTGGAAATGTTGCAGGAGCGGCATCAGTTTGCTTCCCTCATGTTCCACGACGACTGTCTGACCGAAGATCGCGAGTGGGTGATCGAATTCACCGAGGAGTATCAGGCGCGCGGCTTTACCCAGCCTTTCTTCTGCCAGACCCGCGCCGATATTCTCGTCAAGCACGAGGACATGGTGGCGCGTATGGCCGAGGCGGGGCTACGCGGCTATTTCATCGGCTTTGAAAGCGGCAACGACCGCGTCCTCAGATTCATCCGCAAGGGTACGACAGTGGAGCAGAATCGTCAGGCCGCCCGCATCTGCCGCAAATATGGCATCTCTATCTGGGCCAACTATATGATGGGGCTGCCCACCGAGACCAAAGAAGAGGTGATGGACACGTTGCGGCTGATGAAGGAGATCGATCCCGATTACTACAGCCCGGCTTTCTTCACCCCTCACCCCGGCACAGACCTTTATGATTACGTGGTCGAACGCGGACTGAGCCGCATTACCGACTATGACTCCTATCGCCGCAACCCCACCGAGCCAAAAATCAAGGGCCAGGATTACGAGTTCCTCAAGTGGGCAATGGCCGAGAGCCAGCGCCGCAAGCCACTCAACACCTTCAATCGCTGGACGCATCGCCAATGGCAGCGCGCCCGTCGCGTCACTCCTGTAAAAGTAATGCGCAAGCTGGGGGCGAGGATTTAGGATTTGGAGATGTGAGATTGTGGGATCTGTTGACGTGGGTTGCGCAGACCAGGCAAATCTCCAAATCCGAAGGTTTGCCAAAAGACCTACCCTATGCTAGAATACGTTTCGCTTTTCCGGGTTAGGGGAGGGGCCTGGAAGGCGCTGCGTACTACGGTGGTGCAAAGCCGCCGTTTTTGCGCTTATCTTCCGAGCGCCTTTCCCCCCCCCTTGGTAGAAAATAAATATCGCATATGAGGTAACTTTATGCAAGACGTAACTGCTAGTCTCCCTATTGCAGAGCTAGGACTTGACACTCGCACCAGAAACGTTCTGATTGGCGCAGGTTTCAGCACCGTGGGCGACGTGTTGGCTGCCATTGAGGAGGAAGGGGACAACGCCCTGACCAACATAAAAGGCTTTGGCCCTAAATCGCTGACTGATCTCAAAGGGCGATTGGAGGAACATGGATTCCATTTGCCTGATGCTGCCGAGGCAGGCGCGCCGAGAGTCGCAAAGGCATTGGAAGAGGAAGCCATGCTGGCGGCCACTCTCCTGGCAGAAGACGCTGACATAGCGTTAGAAGCCGCGCTGGAGGAGAAATCGCCAGAACCGGCGGCCCCTATTGCAGCGGAGGAACCAAAAGCCGCAGCTCCTGTTGCGGCACCACCTGCACCCAAGGTAGAATCGTTGGATGAACCTCTCTCGTTCAGTCAGCGGCTTCGGGCTACCTTTGCCCATCTGCGCAGACAACCTGGCAGTGGAGCATGGGTCTATGGCATGATTGGCCTGTTGGTCATCGTGGCCCTGATGTTGCCCCCTATTTCGCTTCTACGCAGGCTAGGTATCGTCGGTTATACCACCATCAGCGCCGAGAACAACTCCGCCTCTCACCCCGACGGACTGACAATAAGCGTGGACGCCGAAACCTTTGACGACAAACTGCGCGTGCGCCTGGATTCGGCGCCGCGCGAGGTTTTCCTGATGGGCGATGCTGGTTCCGCACTGAAGAAAGCGGTCGAGGCTCTGCCGGCTTATCTCGAGGTCAAAAGCCCTCTTTATCAAATTCAGACGCGCGGTAACGTCGAGCAGCCGGTGACAATTGACGTGTTAATGCCCAATGGCGCGGAACCCTGGGAGACGCTCGATCTATACACCTGGAGCGGCGAGTCTTGGGAGTGGGTGGGCAGCGATCTTCACACCGAGATGGCCGAGCACGAGCACATCAGCGCCCACGTGACCGACGTTCCGGATAACATCGTCGTTGTTCAAGTCGGGACGGTCACGCAAACCGTCTCCACATTTCTAGAGCCGGGCGACAATCCTGCGGCGGCCGCCGGTATGCTCGACGAGATCAACCCCACCGGGCTGCTGTTAGGCCTGGAGGGCGGCTTTGTCGGCGATCCGACTGGTTTGCTGCAGCCGGTCGAGGGCGACGCCTACGATGTGTTGCCTACCCTGCGCAACTGGGCGCCGGGCGCCGCCGTCAACCACGGGTTGCTCTCCGACTTGCTGACTGTACCTGAAATTCAAAAAGCCCACATCGCCCACATCGTGCAACTCTGCACAGAGAGCGGCTTTGCCGGTGCGGACGTGGACTATCGAGGAGTCGAGTTCAACGAGCGGGACGCCTACAGCGACTTTATCGGCGCTTTGGCCGACGCCCTGCACGCCGAGGGGCTGCGGCTGACCGTCGTCGTCGAATCCGCCGCGCCCACCAATGGCGGGTGGGATACCGGCGGCTACGACTGGGCCGCCCTCGGCGCTGCCGCCGACGCGGTCAAGGTTCCGTTCCCCGATGATCCCGCCGCCTACGTCGAGACGGGCGCGGCGCAGCGCTTGCTCGATTGGGCTACGGCTCAGGTCTCGCGCCGCAAGCTGCGTATGCTGGTCTCCTCTCTCAGCGCGGAGCGAAGCAGTGCGGGAATTGACCATATCTCTCTGGAACAGGCGCTGGCGCCCTTTGGAGAGATAGTGGCCCTCAGCAACGTGGCCCAGGTCGAGCCTGGCAGCCAGGTGATGTTTGGCTTTTCGGGCCAACTGTTGAGTATCACACCCCAGGAAAACGCCGGCGCCTATCGTCTGGAATACGAGGTCGGCGACGGGGAGATTCATTCCGTCTGGCTGGGCACCGCGTCCAGTCTTGCCCTCAAGCTGAACTGGGCGCGCCGCTACCATCTGGGCGGCGTCGCCGTAGCCGACGTGCTCGCTGCTGGCAACGCCGCCGGCATTGCGGACGCAGTGACCGGCTACCGCAACGGGATCGCTTCCCCGGCGGGTCAGGAGATGAACATTGTCTGGACGATCTCTAACGCGGAGGCCGGGGTAGGTCAACAATCCTCCCCCCTGACCGAACCGGATTACGTCTGGACAGTGGCGGTCGCAACCGGAACCTACACCGTCAGCGCGGCCATCGCCGGGTTCGATCACGGCGCCGTACCGGTCAGTGTGGGCGCTCCTGAGCCTGAGGTGACGGAGGTAGTTACAGCGACAGGAGATCTGGACGCCTCTGCGCCGGCCGCTGCGGCGAGCGCGGTGACGGACGAGTGTCTCGATGCCAGCTACGTGGCCGACGTGACCGTACCCGACAACCAACAGTTCGACAACAAAGAAGCGTTCGTCAAGACCTGGCGCGTGCGCAACACCGGAACCTGCGATTGGCCGGAAGATACAGTGATTGCCTTCTCAGAAGGCTCACAGATGGGCGCGCCGGAAAGCGTCCAGGTGGGCGCGTTGGGATCCGGCGCGGAGACGGATGTCAGCGTGGATATGGAAGCCCCGGCCGACGCCGGCCGCTACAGCGGCATCTGGCGTATGCAGACGGCGGGCGG
>DUEK01000104.1 GCA_011192155.1 Thermoflexia bacterium | reverse complement strand
GCCACAGCCGCGCCTGAAGCGACCCCCACCATCCCGTCTACGTCCACCCCGCTGCCTGCCACGCCGACGGCCCAGCCGCCGTTCTTCGAGGGGCCGTTCACCTACGGCGCATCCTTCAACGGGCGGCCGCTGCTGGCCTACCGGCTGGGCGACGGCCCCTCGGTGCGCGCCATCATCGGCGCCATCCACGGCGGCTACGAGTGGAACACCGTAGACCTGGTCAGCCAGACGCTAGAATACCTGCAAGCGAACCCCGCTCTGATACCGGACGAGGTCACATTGTACGTCATCCCCTGCGCCAACCCCGATGGCTACGCCGCCGGCATCGACCGCGAGCACGGGCGCATGAACGGCAACGGCGTGGACTTGAACCGCAACTGGGGCTACAACTGGCAGATGACGGCCACCCACGGCACCCGACCGGTCTATGCCGGAGCGTACGCCTTCTCCGAACCGGAAACCGCCGCGCTGCGCGACCTCATCCTGGAGCGAGAGGTCGAGGCGGCGATCTTTTACCACAGCGCGATGGCCAAGATCTTTTACGGAGTTGAGCAGGAAAAGTCGGCCACCTACGAGCTGGCCGTGGCCGTCTCGGAAGCGACCGGCTACCCCATCGCGGCCGGCATCCCCGGCCAGATCACCACCGGCGACGCGGTAGACTGGATGTCCGACCAGGGACTGGCCGGCATCGAGGTGGAACTGACCACTCACGAGGATATCGAGTGGGAGCGCAACCTCCAGGGCCTGCTAGCCTTCCTCAACTGGAGACCCCCGTCCGTGTCGGAGCGGGTCGTCCACACGGCCCAGATCGGCGAGTCGGTACAGGGCCGCCCCATCGAAGCGACCCAGGTTGGCGATGGGAACCAAGTCGCGCTGGTCATTATCGGCGCCATCCACGGCGACGAGGCGAACACAGAGGCCCTGGTGCGCGGCCTGATGGAGCAATACGCCGGCGCGCCTGAGTTCGTCCCGCCTGGCTTTACCCTCTACTTCCTGCCGGCGATGAACCCCGACGGCCTGGCCGCCGGCGCGCGCCAGAACGCGAACCAGGTGGACCTGAATCGCAACTGGCCCACCGACGACTGGCAGGCCGACGCCGCCCGCACAAGCGGCATCGTGCCCGGCTCTGGCGGCAGCGCGCCGGGGTCAGAGCCGGAGGTGCAGGCGGTGGAGCAATGGCTGCTCGAAACCGTCAAGCCTGCCGCGCAAGAGGTGTGGCTGCTCTCCTACCACTCGGCCTACCCGCCCGACGGCGGCGTGCAGCCGGGCTATGCCACCTACGGCGACCCCGGCCCCCAGGCCGGTGAGCTGGCGCGGCGCGTGGCCGAGATCGCCGGCTACACCTACCTGCCGACCTGGCCCAGCGAGTACACGTTCACGGGCGAGCTGATCCATTGGTGCGACGTCAACGGTATCTGGGCCGCCGATGTGGAGCTGCCTAACCGCGAGCCGCCGGACGAGACCGCGCTGGCGGCGCACCGGAGCATCCTGAGCGCATTGCTGACCGGCTCCGCAGACGACTACATCCATTACACCATCCAACCCGGCGACACACTAATGGATATAGCCATCCGATTCAGCGTCGAGATGGAAGAGATTATGCGCCTGAATGGAATAATCGACGAGAACCTTGTCGTGGAAGACAGTGTGCTCCTCATCCCTACGGGAGGCCAGCCGTGACGGCCAGGATACCTCTGCCGATCCTGGCTTGCCTGCTCCTGACGACGTCGCTGTTTGCGCCGGTCATCATATCCAACGACGCCGCACCTGCAAATGACGTCACCCCGGCTACGGTTCCCGCCAGTACACCGGCGAGGGCAAAGGCGGTCCTCCCCACAACCACGAATTCGGCAACGCCAACTCGGTGCTCTACACCAACGCCCGACGTCCGCTTGTCACCGCCGGAGGAGGTGGTTCTCAACAAGCTCCCTCTGGAACTGGAAACGCGGATAGAAATTGCAATTCCTACCCCCACTTTGTCGCGTCCCACACGACCGACACCGCCACCCGCTATCGCCTGGCCCCCGGCGACGGTAGGCAAGGCATTGGTAGTAGATCAGGAGGCTCAAATGTTGCGTGTCTACGAGAATGGGGTCGAGATTCGCGCACTGCCGGCCAGCACCGGAATTCCGCCGCTCCACACGCCCGCCTTCTTGGGGCACATTGGCCGTTACGCCAGCACGATCTACGGTTACGGCGAACTGGCCGATAATGCCTGGTACGTCTTGACCGCAAGAGGAAACATTTATATTCACGGCGCTCCCTACACACTATCCGAAGGGATAAAGGTGTACAAAGAGATAGAGTCACTGGGAGTGCGGCCTTCATCCCACGGCTGCATCCGGCTTTATCCAGCCGACGCCGAATGGCTCACCGCATGGGATCCACAAAGCGCGCCCATTCTCATCACGCCTTTGGACTTGAGTAAAGAATGGTGAAAAACCATTTTCGGAAAAAACCTGGTTTCTGGAGGGAGAAATTTCTATGACACTCGACCCCCGCCGCATCTACACCCACACCGTGCTGGGCGCGCTTCCGGTGCGAAATTCTGTCGCGCCTACGACCAATCGAGTGTGGCGGTTCCGGCGGCCCGGACGTATCTACCCTGCTCCGCTCCATTGCAGCACGGCGTCCAGCTCAAAAAAGCTCGAATCAAGCACATACACCAAGTAATAAGAGATTGTAGGAAAACGTACCGTCGCGCATTTGCGCATTACGGCTTCTTGAAGTAGACTTGATACTCGGAGGTTCATCATGCTAGAACAAAACGATATGCTACAGGATCGCTACCGCATCGTCAAAATACTGGGCGGCGGCGGTATGGGGCAAGTCTATCTGGCCCACGATACGCGCCTGGCCGACAAGCCCTGCGCCGTCAAAGAACTCATCCCCGACCCCCACGCCACACCGGAGGAAGAAAAACAAAACGCCGCCCAGTTCCACCAGGAGGCGGCCGTGCTGGCCCACCTGAGCCATCCCAACCTCCCCGATGTCTCTGACTATTTCGACGAGCGCGACCGCTTCTACCTGGTGATGGATTACGTCAAAGGGGAAACGACCGAGCAGCGGATGCGCCGGTCGCCGGACGGGCTGCCGCCGGAGGACGTCGTGGAGTGGGCCATCCAATTATGCAACGTGCTCGAGTACCTCCACAACCAGACGCCGCCCGTCATCTTTCGCGATATGAAGCCGGCTAACGTGATGGTCACACCGGAGGGAGACATCAAATTGATTGATTTTGGCGTGGCCCGCCTCTTTGACCCCACCAAGCGCACCGACACGCTCAAGATGGGCACGGCCGGCTACGCGCCGCCGGAGCAGTACGCCGGTCAGGGCCAGACCACCCCGCGCTCCGACGTCTATGCGCTGGGAGTCACAATGCACGAACTGCTGACCGGCGACGACCCCACCGCTCACCCTTTCGTCTTTACCCCGCCCCGGAAATTGAATCCGGCCATCTCCCCCTCCCTCGCCGATGTGGTGATGCGCGCCGTAAAGATGGCCCCAGACGACCGCTACCCATCCATCACGGCGATGAGAGAGGCGCTGCAAAAAACAACCAGGCCGCGCCGCTTCCGCCTGCCCTCCATCCAACGCAAGAGCGGTACCGGCACAAAAGTCATGCCAGAGACAGCCGCCGTTGCCGCCCCTCAAGTACACAGCCGCCCGGCCAAATTCGCTTTGGGCGCGGCGCGCTGGCTGGGACGGTTGGCGCTCACTGCCGTCATCGCCGTCGTCGTGACCGCGCTCGTGCTCACCCTGGTTGGAGCGTTCGTGCTCTCGTCGGTCGCCGAGCGGGCCATTGGAGAGAGTGACTGGGACTTGGAACACTCGGACCCGGGGCCATTCGTCATAACCGAGGCCGAACTGGGCGATGGGATGCAGGCCGCGCTAGAGCCATACACACTGGACGCCATCAGTCACACCAAAGCCGACTTTCGCCCGCCAGACACCGCCATTCTATCCCTGCAAGTGCTCTCCAATCCCGTCTCCCTGCAGGGTCGTGTAGAAACGCGAGACGGCGTGCCGGCCGTGATCCTGGAACGGTTGAACGACGTACCGTTGTTCGTCGTCGGCGGCATTGTCTCGGGAGGCATCAATCGCGGCTTTGAGCAAGCCTGGGAGGATTCACGTCTGCGGGTCACATCGATCACCGTTCAACAAAGACAATTAACAATCAATTTAGAGCTGGAGTGAGAAAATGAGCAATTGGATCGGACAAACCATCGGCAGCTATCAAATCGCCGAAGAGATCGGCCAGGGAGGTATGGCGACCGTCTACCGCGCCTACCAGCACCAACTGGAGCGCTGGGTGGCCATCAAGATCATGCAGGCCACAGAAGCCAGCGGCAAAAGCTTCCTGACCCGCTTCCGCCGCGAGGCCAAGGCCATTGCCGCCCTCCGCCACCCCAACATTCTCACCATCTACGACTATGGCGAGGAGCAGGGGATCGCCTACTTTGTAATAGAATACGTGGCCGGCGGCACGCTCAAAGACCATTTAACCGGACAGCCCAAAGCCTGGCCAGACGCCGCGACACTGATCCTCCCCGTGGGCCGCGCTTTGGCTTACGCCCACTCACAGGGAGTCGTACACCGTGATGTGAAACCGGCCAACATCCTCCTGGCACGCCCCGACTGGCCCCTGCTGGCCGACTTTGGCCTGATCAAACTGGTAGGCCGGAAGCGAGGCATCACCCAGCCCGGCGTCAGTATCGGTACGCCAGCCTACTTTTCGCCCGAACAGGCCGCCGGCGATGATATAGACCATCGCACCGACATCTATGGCCTGGCCATCGTGCTATACGAGTTGCTGACCGGGCGGCTTCCTTTCGAGGCCAGCTCTCCCATCGAGATGATGCTCCGCCGCCTGCGCGAGGATCCCATCCCCCCTCGCCAGTTCAACTCGCGCATCACGCCCCAACTAGAGGCCGTGATCATGCGGGCGCTGTCGCGCGAGCCGGAAGCGCGTCAATCCACCATGGAAGCGCTATTGCACGATCTCTCGCGACTGCCAGGGGCTACAGGACGGGCCGTTATGCCATCCGCGCACGAGACTCCCCTGCCCACCGCCACGACCCGCCTGGATGCACCCGGTATCGCGATCGGGCCTCGCCTGGTCGTGATGGGCACGGGGGCAATGATCTCTCTCCCCCACAAAGACGAGGTGACAATTGGCCGGGGCGATCCGCACGTCGCGCCGCCCGACGTGGATCTGGGGCCTTATGGCGGCGGCCAGGCGGGCGTCTCGCGTTGCCACGCCCGCATGTTGCGCCGGTCCGAGGGGTTCCTGCTGGATGATCTCAACAGCACCAACGGCACCTTCATCAACAGCGTGCCAGTGACGCCAGGCCAACCGGTCCGCGTGCGCGGCGGTGACGTCATTCTCTGCGGCCAGTTCTCGCTAGTGTTCTACGAGGCGTGAGTAGATGAGTACCTGCCCCCATTGCAATGCACAAAATCGAGACACGGCCCAGTTCTGCGCCCAGTGCGCCCAACCTCTGCGCCAGACCTGCCCTCAGTGCGGCGCGCTTAATCCGACTCGCTCCCGCTTTTGCAATCAATGCGCCGCTTTGTTGGCACAAAAGATGAACTGTCCTCAATGCGGCCGGGAGAATCCCGCCAGTTCCCGCTTTTGCAACGACTGTGGCGCTGCGCTACAGCCCACCTCTCCGCAACCTCAACCGCCCGCGTACCCGCCCGCCGCGACCGGTACTGGGATGCTGCCGCCGCAGACGATGTTGAGCGGGCGCTACATCATCGTCAGCCGCGTCGGCAGAGGCGGCATGGGGGCCGTCTACCAGGTTGCCGACACCCGCATCCCCGGCAAGACGTGGGCCATCAAGGAGATGTCCGACGCCGCCATCACCAATCCATTGGAAAAGCAGCAAGCGCGCGTCAATTTCCGCCAAGAGGCGCTGATGCTGGCCCGATTGGATCACCCCAACCTGCCCACGGTCACAGATCACTTTACCGAGGGCAGCAAGCAATACCTGGTGATGGACTTTATCGAGGGCGAGACGCTGATCGAGCGACTGAATCGAGAGGGCGGCGGCCCACT
>DUEK01000103.1 GCA_011192155.1 Thermoflexia bacterium | reverse complement strand
TTGGGAACACAGAGCTTCACAGAGAAGACACAGAGGGACGCAGAGAAAACCTCGGTGAATCTCTGTGTCTGCGAAGCCTCTGTGCTCTCTGTGTCCCTTTTCGGTTCTGGCTTGTCCAGGTTAGGGTAGTCTCAGCAGATCCAATTTTCACGAAATTTGAGGGTAGTCTAGGGCCTTGTGCCCGTCTCTTGCGCTCACATGACGCCCACGAGGGGCTAAACTAGACCAAATTTGGATCTACCGAGTCTCAAGTTTGCAGGCAGGAGGGTGAAATGCTGACGCCCGGTACCGTTCTTCAAAACCGCTACCGCATCGGCTCTCTGCTGGGCCAGGGAGGGATGGGGGCCGTCTACCGCGCCTGGGACACCCGCTTGGAGGTCTCTGTGGCCCTCAAGGAGATGATCTCCCAACCCGGACTGGCCCAACACGTCCTGGCCCAACTGCGCCAGCAGTTCCACCAAGAAGCCAAGGTACTGGCCCGCTTGACGCATCCTAACCTGGTGCGCGTGACCGATTTTTTCGAGCAAGCGGGCAACGCTTACTTGGTGATGGACTTTGTCGAGGGCGAGAACCTGCACAAGATCATCGAACAGAGAGGCGCGCTGCCGGAAGAGGACGTGCTAGACTGGGCCAACCAACTGTTGCACGCGCTGGCCCACTGCCACAGCCAGGGGGTGTTCCACCGCGACGTAAAGCCGCAGAACGTCATCATCAACCCCAACGGGCAAGCAACACTAGTTGACTTTGGCCTGGTAAAGCTGTGGGACCCCCACGACCCACGCACCAAGACAGCCATGCGGGGGATGGGCACGCCGGAGTACGCCCCTCCGGAACAATACAGCACGCAAGCGTGGAGCACCGACGGCCGCAGCGACCTATATGGCCTGGGCGCGACGATGTACCACGCGCTGACGGGGCAAGCGCCGCTCACTGCCACAGACCGGATGGCGGACCCAGACCACTTTGTGCCGCTGCGGCAGTGGCGCTCGCGCGTTAGCTCACAGACCGAAGCTGCGATACTGCGGGCTATGGAACTGCAACGGGACCAACGCTTCCAAAACGCCCAAGAGATGGCGGCCGCGCTCGCGGGGCAAGCGGTCGCAGCTCCACCCAAACGGAATCGCACCAAGATGATGCCAGGAGCGCGGGCAGCCACGCCGCACCGTCGCAAGCGCGCGTGGGGCTGGGTGCTGGCGCTACTCTTGCTGAGCGTGCTCCTGGGCGGAGGCGGGCTGCTTTGGTGGATGGGCCAGCAGGGACAAGGGCCGCTGGTCGCCCTCCTTCCGCCGACAGCGACGGCCACGCCCACTACAGCGCCGACGTCCACGCCCACTACAGCGCCCGCCCAGACCCCATCGCCCCTGCCGCCAACTTCTACGTCCACCCCCGCGCCGCGCCCAACCAGAACCCGCACCCCCACCCCAACACTTACCCCGACCCCTGATAACCGGGCCACCGCACTCCAGGGAGCCGGCATCTTTGCCGCCCCCAACTCGAACTCGCAAGTGATGGGCGGGGTTTCGGAGGGAGATCAAATCCTGGTGCTGGGGCGCTCCGCTTACGGCGACTGGTTCTACGTCCAAGACGATCAAGAGGTGAAAGGCTTCTCCTACGCCCCGCGCTTCGAGTGGGCGGGAGATTTCGAGTCGCTGCCTGTCATAGAGTCCACCGCCGCCCCTGCGCCTACTCCGGTCGCTCCACCTGCTCCCTCAGGCGGCCCCTTGGAATTGGATCTCTGGCCCCTAGACGGGTACTGTAAAAGTGGAATATCACACAGGGAAGTCTATATGGGAGCGCGGGGCGGCAATGGCGTGTTCACGTACTACTGGGACAACGAGATAAAGTGCGGGCCGACGACCAGCGGAGATTGCACTTTCGAGGTGATAAGCGCGGGAGGAGCAACCCCTGGCACCGGCAAGGTTGTTTCGGGAGATGGTCAGGTGGTTGAAAAGGGGCTATACGTCCCTTCAGTTGATTGCTCCAACTAGCCAAAATCGGCGGAAAAAGAGCCAACACTCTTCAGGGCGAGAATGATCGGCCCAAGCTCAGCGGCGAAATCCTCCTCGCAATACGGCTTGTAGTACACCCGCGACGGAGAAAAAGGCCGTCACAGATATCATCCTACACACCAATCCTAACATCCGGCGGGGGCGTAACAAGTATTTGACGGTCAACAGGGATGTAAGGAGAGTGCTCGATGAAATGCCAGCAGTGTGGTTCTGAAAACCATCCCGATGCCCGCTTCTGCAGGCAATGTGGTCGCACATTGCCAGATGCTCCGTCTACTGTCACCTGCCTCTCCTGTGGAACCGCCGCCAAGCCAGGGGCGCGCTTTTGCAGGAAATGCGGGCAAACCTTGCCGGTCGCTCCATCCGCACCGCCCCGCGCCGCCGCCTGTCCCGACTGCGGAGCCACCGTCAAGCCGGGAGTGAATTTCTGTCCACATTGCGGCCAGCGACTAGCTGCGAAACCAACTCCGCCAGCCGCTCCCCCTGCCCCGCCTTCCCTCCACCCCTTCGGGCGGGAGATACACATTGAGGGTGGCGTCAGCGGGCAGGTCGCCATCGGGAACAATATCCTCCAGATCGGTGACGTGCACGGCGGCGTGGTCAACGTCGCCATGCCGGAGCAAAAGCCCCAGATTCGCCCTCGCCCCACCCCCGTCTCACTGCTGCCCCGCCCCTTCCCCGGTCTGCTGGACCGAGAGAAGGAGATCAACGCCGCCCGCGCCGCCTTCCAAGCACCCGCCCCCGTCGAGTTCCACGGTCAGGAAGGGGTGGGCAAGACCGCCCTCCTGCGCCGCCTGGCCCGCCATCCCGCCGCCGCTTCTCTCCCCGATGGCGTCGTCTACCTCTCGGCCTGCGATAAGCCCGTAGAAGACCTACTCCAATTCCTCTACGATGCCTTTTACGAGTGCGACGTCACCTTTACAATAGAAGGGAAGCAAAGCGGCTCTTTCAAGCCCACCGAAGCCGAGCTGCGACACGCTCTACAGGATAAACAGGCGCTCATCCTGCTGGACGATGTGGAACTGGATCGGGGCAAGGTGGAAGCATTGATGGACGCCACGCCGGCTTGCGCCTTTGTACTTGGCTCGCCGGAGCGTCGCCTATGGGAAAAAGATCAGGCTATGGAACTGGGCGGCCTGCCGCCCAAAGACGCACTGACGCTGGTGGAACGCCGATTGGGACGCCCTCTGACATCTCAGGAGCGGCCCGCCGCCCGCGCCCTCTGCACCGCTCTGAGGGGCCACCCCCTGCATCTCATTCAAGCAGCGGCGCTGGCGCGAGAGAAAGGCCTGTCGCTGACCGAGGTAGCTCGCCAAGCGCGAACCCCCTCTCCAGTCAAGGCGCTGGCGACGCAGGTACTGGACGCGCTCTCAAAACCGGAGCGGCAGATTCTGGCGGTGCTGGCCCTTCTCAAAGAAACATCCCTCCCCGCCGAACACTTGGCCGCCATAACGGGTCTCGCCGATGTCGGCCCCGCGTCCCAAATGCTGCTCCGGCGCGGCCTGGCGCAGGCCCACAGCCCCCGCTACAGCCTGACCGGAGACCTGGCCCAGACATTGGAACAAAAGTGGAACCTGGCCCCTTGGGGGGAACGAGCGCTGGCCCACTTTACCGCCTGGGCCGAAGGGCAACAGCAAACCCCCAACCACCTACTGGAAGAGGCCGACGCCATCCTACAAACACTAAAGTGGGCGGTCGGTAGCGACCGCTGGGCGGAGGTCGTGCGCCTGGGACGGGCGATAGAGGGCGCATTAGCCCTGGGCGGGCGCTGGGGAGCTTGGGCACAAGTGCTGCGCTGGATACTCCAGGCGGCGCAAGCGGTGGGGGAACAAGCCGCCGAAGCTTGGGCGATGCACCAGCTTGGCACGCAGGCCCTCTGCCTGGGAGATACCTCTGCCGCCCGTTCCGCCTTGACCAAAGCCCTTCGTCTACGGGAGGCGTTAGGCAACGAAGCCGGGGTAGCGATAACCAAGCACAATTTGAGCCTGCTCCTGGCACCGCCCGCCCCGCCCAAAAAGCCGCCCAAGAAACCGCCTAAACCGCCGGCGACGACGGGCGTGCCGGCACTGGTCAAGGGAGCCATCGCCCTCGTCACCGTCTCACTCCTGGCGCTGGGAGGATGGGGGATCTGGCGCTGGCTCCAACCCACGCCCACCCCCCCGGTCATAGAGATCACGGTGGCGCCGGCGGAGGCGCCAACGCCCATACCGACCAGTCCGCCGCCGACAGAGGCCCCGCCACCAACGGAGGTTCCAGCGATGGAAGAGCCGTGGGTCGTCATAGAACTCGCTGACGGCTGCTACCGGGAATACGAGCGCGATGACTATACCATCCTCTTCGTCGAGGCCAACGTCGAAGGTCGGATAGAGATATGGCTGGACGACACAATCTTTGAGGAGATATGGCTGGCGCCGGGGGAAGTGTGGGAGAGGGAATGGCCCTTCGAGAATCTACAACCCGGGGGGCACGCATTCTGGGCCTTGCTCTTCGACCCAGACGGCAACGAGGTGTCGGGAGCGGAATGTCCCTTTGACGTTGCGCCTCCCGCGCCCACGCAGGTCACCCCGTCGTCCACACCAACCATCCCACCGCCAACACCAGTGACACCGACACCAACACCGTATCCTTGCGTTGATTTCAACGACCTGCCGGTAGATAGCTCGTATTACGACGAGACCTTTACCAGCCGTGGCACGGATATCACCGTGCGCGATGGGTCGGTAGTAGTTGGAGATAATGGAAATGCCGGTGGGACAGGAAACGAGCTAGACATCAGCTACGCCACTCTCGATTTTGACTTTGACGGCCCCATCTCCGGCCTGACCCTCCGTTTCGACGAGGGCAGTGGTAGCTATACCATCCAGATAAACGGCGCGCTAGAATCCTTTAACGCTTTCGCCGAACTCGACGGACGCACCATCGGCGGGGCTACGGCCTCCGTCAGCGGGGCTACAGACGAGTTCGGCTACTATCACCCAGGCGTCTTGCAACTCGACGGCACGATCAACTCGTTCGTCATCGGTGGAGATTATCTGTACGTTGACGACGTTTGCCCCTGGTGAGGAAAGGACACAGGCAAAATGACAAATTTCGACCCAGGCTACGCCCTCATCGTCGGCGTGGGCGCCGATCTGCCCAACACGGTGGACGACGCCGCCGGCATAGCCGGAATCCTCAAGGACCCGGCCCGCTGCGCCTATCCACCCGACCAAGTTCACTTACTCACCGGAGAAGGGGCTACCCGTGACAATATCTTCTCCACCTTCGATACTCTTTCCCAATCCACCAATCCCCAATCTACCGTTCTCGTCTACTTTTCCGGGCACGGCTACCAAGTCGCCTCCTCCACCGGCGAATCCTACTACCTGCTGCCCCACGGCTACGATGTGAACGTGCTCTACCAAACCGCGATCAGCGGGGCCGAGTTCACCGACCGGCTGCGCGCCATCCCGGCTCAAAAGCTGCTCGTGCTGCTCGATTGCTGCCACGCCGGCGGAGTAGGCGCGCCATACGATGGCGGAGCCAAGGCGCCGGGGCTGCAAATGGCAAAATCCCCCCTGCCGCCCGAGGCCCAGGGATTGCTAGCAGAGGGGAGCGGGCGGGTGCTCGTCGCCTCCTCGCAGGAGGACGAGCTATCCTACGCCGGAAAGCCCTACAGCGCTTTCACCCTGGCACTGATCGAATCGCTGTGCGGCGCGGGCGTGGCAAAAAAAGACGGCTACGTGCGCGTGGCAGACCTGGCCTTGCACGCCCGCCAGATGGTACCGGGCCGCACCAACGACCGGCAGCACCCCGTCCTCCACTTTGAGCAAGCCGACAACTTTGCCCTGGCCTACTATGCTGGCGGCGAGACGCAGCCCAAGGGCTTGCCCTTCACCGGCGAGCCGGAGATCGAACCGGAGCCGGGGGCGTGGACCATCCAACAGCGCGGGCAGGTCAACATCGCCGGGGACGTGAGCGGGCAGGTGGCGGTGAGTGGAGAAGGGCCCGTCATCCAATTTGGGAACGTCAGCGGGGGGCAGGTTACAATTGGGGAGCAAGCGACCAGCCAGACGCCGGAGGCAATCTGCCGCTCGTGCGGCCATCGGCTCCGGCCTGGGGCCAAGTTTTGCGGGCAGTGTGGGGCGCGAGTTTAATAGAGACCCAGCAATTCCCGTTATGGGTGAAAAGTCAGGTCGTAGCCGCGATTTCGCAATCGCGCAGGGTGCTTTACGCGGGAAGATATACTGAACGCAAATCAAATGGGTGAATTGCTCCAGTCTCGAAAACA
>DUEK01000102.1 GCA_011192155.1 Thermoflexia bacterium | reverse complement strand
GCTCGCCATCCAGGCCGTTCCGCTGGTGATGACCATCTCTATAGGAGAGACGTCCAAGCAGATTGATCGCGTATTTCTATCCAAGCTGTGGGAGACCGAGTCGGTGGGCATCTACTCTACGGGCATCATGCTCGTGCAAGTTATGTACATGCTGGCGCCGGCGATTATGAATGCCCTGTACCCGGTACTATCGCGGGCCTACACCGCATCGCGGGAGCGATTCTCGGCCCTGGTGGCGCAGATTTTCAGGCTGCTGTTCATCGGCATCTTTCCCGTCGCCCTGACGATCATCACGTTCGCCGACCTGGCGATCTTGCTCGTGTTTGGTCAGGAGTACGTTCCGTCCATCGCTGTGCTGCGCATCTATGCGCTGGGCATCGTGCCGTCCTTCGTCGCCCGGCTACTGTACCGCACCATCCTGGCCAGCAATAACGAGCGCCTGACCGTCAGGATCGTGATCGTGAACAGCATCGCGATCCTGATGCTGAACGGGCTGCTGATCCCGCGCTACGGCGTGCTGGGGGCCGCCGTCTCGGCCGCGTGTACCGAACTGATCGGGTTGACCCAGAACCTATTCTACGTATCCCGCAAGGTCATCCGGTTCGATTTCGGCCAGGCTCTGCTGAGGCCCGGCGTGAGCGTGTTAGTGAGCGTGCTGGCATATCTAGGCATAATGCAATTGAACTTGCCGGCGACTCAGGTTCGCTTCTTAGGCGCAGTGCAGTGGAGTTTTCCGGCGGCCTGGGCGATTTCCCTGGTGGTGTTTGCAATCGCGCTCCTGGCATCGCGCGCCATTGGCCGCCAAGACCTGGCGCTGGTATCCGCAGTGCGGCGGCGCGGGGCTGGCGATCAGGAGTGAACTGATGTAGCGGTCAAACGTAATGTTGGTAAAGCAAAAACCGCTCCTTCTCACCGGCTATGCCAGGCAAGAAGGAGCGGCCTCACTTTGAGCCATTGGTCATTGCTCATTGGTCATTGAATTACGTCCCCTCTTCCCACGACGTCAGGTACTTTTGCTGCTCCTCCGTCAGCACGTCAATCGCCACGCCCATAGCCTGCAGCTTGATGCGGGCAATCTCTTGGTCAATGTCTTCCGGCACTGGGTAGACAACGCACTCTAGATCGTCGGCGTGGTGCAGCATGTACTCGGCGCTGAGGGCCTGGTTGGCAAACGACATGTCCATCACCGCGCTGGGGTGGCCCTCGGCGGCGGCCAAGTTGACCAAACGGCCCTCCGCCAGCAGATAAACGCGCCGGCCGTCGGGGAGCGTGTACTCGTCCACCGAGGGACGGACGCGGCGCGGCGGCCCTTGCGCCATCTCTGCCAGGGCCGGGATGTTTAGCTCGACGTTAAAGTGACCCGAGTTGGCGACGATGGCCCCATCTTTCATCACCTCAAAGTGATGGCTGTCAATCACGTTGATGTCGCCGGTGGAGGTGATAAAGATATCGCCCAGCGGCGCGGCCTCGACCATGGGCATCACGCGGTAGCCGTCCATCACCGCCTCCAACGCCCGCAGCGGGTCAACCTCGGTGACGATGACGTTGCCGCCCAGTCCTTCGGCCCGCATAGAGATGCCGCGACTGCACCAGCCATAGCCTCCGACGACGACCGTCTTGCCGGCGATGAGCACGTTGGTAGCGCGGATGACGCCATCCAGCGTGGATTGTCCCGTGCCGTACCGGTTATCGAAGAAATGCTTGGTCAGAGCATCGTTGACGGCGACGATGGGGTAACGCAGCACGCCGTCTTTCGCCATCGCGCGCAGCCGGATGACGCCGGTGGTGGTCTCCTCGGTGCCGCCGATGACGTCGCCCAGCGACTCGGTGCGCTCCTTGTGAAGTGTGCTCACCAGATCGGCCCCGTCGTCCATCGTGATCTGGGGTTTGTGGTCAATCGCAGCGTGGAGGTGTTTGTAATAAATCTCATTGTCCTCCCCCTTGATGGCAAAGACGGGTATCTCATAATAAGATACCAGCGCCGCCGCCACGTCGTCCTGGGTGGAGAGCGGGTTGGAAGCAGTGAGCACCATCTCCGCCCCGCCCGCCTGAAGGGTGCGGGCCAGGTTGGCCGTCTCGGTGGTGACGTGCAGGCAGGCGGAGAGGCGCACGCCCTGGAGGGGCTTTTCCTTCTCAAACCGCTCGCGGATGAGGCGCAGCACCGGCATCTCTCGCTCCGCCCACTCCATGCGCAACCGTCCGCCGGGGGCCAAATCCAGGTCCTTGATATCGTAATCTGTTGACATTATTAACTCCTTGTGTGAATCTAATTAGTCAATTAGTTGATCTAGAGCGCCCTCGTCATCAAAGTGCTCGCGGAAACGGGCTACAAACTCGCTCAAGGTGTAACTGTGGCTCTGAGGGCCGGGCTGCTCCAGGGCGTAGGTGGCGGCCAGCGCGCCCATCTTTCCCGCCAGTTCCCAGGACAGGTTCAGGGCCAGCCCCTTGATCAACCCTGCTCGGAAAGCGTCTCCCACGCCAGTGGGATCATCAGACTGCCGGGGCGGGACCGGGGGAATGATGTGCAGCGTCCCCTGCACCCAGATGCGCGAGCCTTGCTCTCCCAGAGTTACAACACAGGCGCGGGATGGAGCAGAGCGGGTTTCCTCGGCGCTCAGCCCCGTCTTTTCGCGCAACATTTCAAACTCGTACTCGTTGACGACCAGGATATCGCACCCCGCCAAGCCCTCCCGCAAATCCTCGCCAGAGAGACGAATGATCTGCTGGCTGGGGTCGTACAGATAGGGGATGTCCAACTCCTGACACTCGGCCGGGTATTTGACCATCGCCTCTGGATCGTTGGGCGAGATAGCGACCAGGTCAACCTGCTCACCGTTCAGATCGTGAAACGAAAGCTCCCGCGCGCGGGCCATCGCGCCGGTGTAGAAACTGGCGATCTGGTTGCCGTCCTGATCGGTGTTGACGAAAAAAGAGGCCGTGAACAGGTCAGGTTCGTCGCGGGTGAGAGAGGTATCCACCCCCTGATCTTTGAGCCAGACGCGGTACTCGCCAAAATCCTGCCCCACCGTGCCCATCAAGCGGGGGCGCTCCCCCAGCAACGCCAGGTTGTAGGCGATGTTGGCCGCGCACCCACCCCGCTGCCGCCGCATCTCGTCCACCAAAAAGCTCAGAGAAATGTGGTCCAACTGGTCGGGCAGGATGTGTTCGACGAAACGACCCGGAAAGGTCATCAGATAATCGTAGGCAATGGAACCGGTGACGACGATATTCATTGATCCTCTCCTTCAATCTTTACGATACGGCTCATTGGCAAGAGACGGTCGCGGGTGATGATCTTTAGCGCCCACAGGCCATCCCAGGCGCGGATTTTCTTCCCCTCGGCGATGGTGCGCGGGCGGTAAGAGACCGGCGTCTCGACGATCTCGTATCCGGCGCGCAAGATTTTGTCGGTCAGCTCGAAATCCAGGTCAAACCCCGTCCCGGTCAGGTTGAGCGACTTTAGCACATCCACCCGCACCATCTTGGCCGCCGTCGCTACGTCGGTGAGGTGCGCGCCGTAGAGCAGATTTGTCAACCCGGTGAGGAAACGAACGCCCCAATAGTTCGCCGCGTACTCGTAGACCGCCCGTCCGCCCAGCGTGCGAGAGCCATAAATAGCGGCGGGATGATCGCCGGCGATCCGTTCCAGAAACAGAGTGTACTCCGCCGGGTCGTACTCCAGGTCGGCGTCTTGGATAATGGCGTAATCGCCAGTACAGTGAGCGATGGCGGTGCGGACAGACGTCCCCTTTCCCAGATTGCGTGGGTGAAAGATGACGCGCGCCTCTGGCCAGTCCAGGTCTTGCAACAATTCACGGGTGCCGTCGGTGGAGCAGTTATCCACGACAATGATCTCTCTTTCCCACCCAGTCCCCAAATCCACCACCCGGACGTTTTCCAAGACAGTCATGATGGTGTCTTGTTCATTGTAAGCACAAATGATGATTGATAATTTCATAGCGAATCGACAAAGTCGGCAAAAGTCTCCAATATGTAGGCGATGCGGGCGTCGTCCAGGCCGGGGTAAACGCCGATGAAAAAGGTGGAGCGCAGAACGATGTCCGAGTTTGGCAGATCGCCCACGGTGCGGTGTTTGATGTGGCGATAACCGGGCTGCCGGACGATGTTGCCCGCAAAGAGCAGGCGCGTCTCGATATTTCGTCCTTCCAGGAAGGTGATCAGATCACGCCGAGAGAAAGGCGCTCCTGGGCGAACGGTGATGGGGAAAGCGAACCACGACGGGTCGGCGCGCTTGCTCCAGGTTGGCAAAATCAGAAATTCCTCGTAGCATCTCAAATCTTGGTAAAGACAGGAAAAGTTACGCTTGCGAGCCGCGATAAAGTCGGGCAGTTTCTCCAACTGCGCCAACCCAATGGCCGCTTGCATATCGGTCATCTTGAGGTTGTAGCCGATCTCGGTGAACAGGTAACGGTGATCGTAAGGCTCGTCCAGGCCGGGAATCCGCCACTCGAAGCGACGCCCGCACGCGCCATTAGGGGGACTATTGTAACGGCAATGACAATCACGTCCCCAATCCCGCACGCTCTGGGCAATGCGGGCCAGCTTTGAGTTACCGGTGACGACCGCCCCACCCTCGCCGGTGGTGATGTGGTGAGCGGGGTAAAAGCTCAAAGTCGCCAGGTCGCCAAATGCGCCCACCATCTTGCCATCGTAAGCGCTTCCCAACGCGTCGCACACATCCTCGATGACATAGAGATTGTGAGCGCGGGCGAACGCCATCACCGGATCCATCTCCACCGGGTTGCCCAGCGTGTGGGCAAAGAAGAGCGCGCGCGTTCGCTCCGAAAGAGCTGGCTCCAGTTGTTCCGGGTCTAGGTTGTACGCGCCCAGTTCGCAATCCACGAACACCGGCGTCAGTCCGTTCTGCACGAGAGGCGCGACGGTGGTGGGAAAACCAACCGCCGGTGTGATGACCTCGTCGCCAGGCTGCAACCGGCGCTCCAAGCGCTGTGAGCAGAGGGCGGACACGGCGACCAAGTTGGCCGAGGAGCCGGAATTGGCCGCCAGGGCGTGGCGCAGGCCCAGGAAGCGGGCCAGCCCATCCTCGAATGTCGCTGCTCGCGGGCCGGCGGTGAGCCAAAAATCGAGCACCGCGTCTACGGCGGCAGTCAGTTCTCGCTCATCGTAGACGCGGCCAGCATAGTTGACGCGGCTCTCTCCCGGCGTGAAAGGAACCGCAGAGTGAGCTTGGCGGTAATAAGCGGCAACCAATGTATGAATTTGCTCCCGCAGTTCGTCTCGTTCAGTCATCAGAAAATCTAATCATTTCTATTGTACGTTTCAATCCTTCCTCCAAGCCCACCCGCGCCCGCCAGCCGGTCAGATGGGCCGCGCGGTCGGCGTCAGCGACCAGGCGCATCACCGCGCCGGTGCGGTAGGGTAATCGCCCGGCCAAAATCTTTCCCTGCGCATCGGTCATTGCCCAGATGCGCTCCACCACCCGCAGAATGGCGCGTGCCTGCCCAGTACCCAGATCGAGGCTTTCGCCGTCCAGGTGCGGCGCGGCCGCGGCTGCCAACATTCCGTCCACCACATCGTCCACGTAGATAAAATCCCGCTGCTGCTGGCCCGGCGTCATTGGAAAATCCTCGCCCGCCAGGGCTGCGCGGATAGCGGCGGGTACCAGGGTTCGGGACAGTTGGCCCGGCCCATAGACCTGGAATGGGCGCACGATGATGACCGGCAGACCGTACATGCGCCAATACATCCGCCCAAAGGCCCATGCAGCGACCTTTGAAGCGGCGTAGGCATTGAAAGGGTCATAGCAATCGGTACGATTGCCGCCCTCAACCATTTCCCGCGCCCCGTACTCGTGGCACGTGCCGACGAGCACGATCCGTCCAATACCCCGCTCCCTCAACACCTCCAGCAGATGCAGTGCGCCGCCAACATTCACCGCCAGCGCCAACGCTGGATCAATGCCCGGAGCTGTGACGCCAGCAGCGGCCAAGTGGAACACGACCTGCGGCGCGGCCTCGGCAACGATTGCCCGCACTGCGTCACCGTCGCGCGCGTCCAGAGGCAAGTGGGCCTCCACGCCAGGGGGGGGATGTTCGCCGGGCAGCCCGGTCGTCCAGGTCTGTGCATCGGCCTCCACCAATTGCCGCGTTAGTCGCCGACCGATAAAGCCCGTGGCCCCGGTGACGAGAACTCGCTTTCCCGCCCAACCTACCGGCACAGGAACTCCCGATACCATTCCAAAGTCTCCCTCAAGCCCTCCTCAAGTGAATAACGGGGCATCCAACCCAGCACGCGCCTCGCTTTCCCGCTATCAAGGTATTGCGCCTGAATCTCGTTGGGGGCATCGGACAGCACCACCGGCTCCAGCTCCGGGTAATCGGAGATGGCAATGATGGTCTGCACGATCTCAATCACAGGCTTGGGGTTATCCATCCCAAAGTTGAAAGCCTCGCCCCTCACTTCAGTCTCATCCAAATGCTCGGCCAGCGTCAGGTAAGCGCTCACCCCATCCTGGACGTAGAGATAGTCGCGCACCATAGTCCCATCAGAGCGAACGATAGGACGCTCAGCTCGAATGACGCTGCGCACCGTGCCCGGAAAGATGCGGCTCCAATTCAGATCGCCGCCGCCGTAGAGATTAGCGCACCGGGTGATGGCGACGGGCAAATCGTAGGTGACAGCGTAGGTGCGGGCGATGAACTCGGCGCAGGCTTTGGACGCATCGTAGGGATAGCAGCCTAGCAAGGGAGCGTCCTCGGTGTAGGGCAACGTCTCGTGCGCGCCGTAGGCTTTATCAGATGAGGCGAGCGCCACGCGAGTGACCGTGGGCGAGCGCCGCGCCGCCTCCAGCACCGTCCAGCTGCCCTTGATGTTGGTCTCAAAGGTGGAGAGAGGGGACCGATTGGCGATGGGAACGATGGTTTGAGCCGCCAGGTGGAAGATGGCGTCAATCTCATATTCGTTGAGCGTTCGCTCGACCAGTTCATAATCGGTCACATCGCCGCGCACGACGGCGATGCGATCCTGGTAGCCGGAACTGCGGAGGTGAGAGAAAGGCGCCCCGTCGCGGATCAAGCCGACGACGGCAGCGCCCGCTTCCACCAGGGCAATCGTCAGCCAGGAACCTAGAAAGCCCGTACAGCCCGTGACGAGTACAGGACGGTCTGGCCAAAAAGAGCGCGAATGATGAATGGCAAATGGCGAATCGTTGGTCATAAAATCTCTCACTCCCAAGTTTTCCACGGTGCGCTTTCGCGCCAGAATTTGTCCAACGCCAGCGCCTCCTTCAAGGTATCCATCTTGCGCCAGAAGCCAGTGTGGCGATACATCATCAACTGCCCCTCGGCGGCCAAGCGGGGCAAAACTTCTCTCTCCAAGTGGACATCGTCGCCATTGGCCAGGTAATCCAGCACTCTACGCTCAAAGACCATAAAGCCGCCGTTGATCCATTGCTCCATCTGCGGTTTTTGCGTAAATCCGCTCACTTGCCCGGCCTCGCCTACCTGGATAGCGCCGTAGGGCGACGGGGGGCGCACGCCGGTCACGGTCGCCAGCCGGCCGTGCCGTTGGTGGAAGGCCAACAGCGCGTCCACATCCACATCGCCCACGCCGTCACCGTAGGTGACAAAGAAGGCATCACTATCAATATAGCGGGCCACACGATAGATGCGCGAGCCTTTCTCTGTATGCAGCCCCGTATCAGCCAGCGTGACCTCCCAATCCTCCTCCGCCCTGGCCTGGTGGTACGAAACAGCACCCATCTGCCCCAGACGGACAGTGAAATCACGACGCATAGACTCGTATTCGAGAAAGTACCGTTTGACCTCATCAGCGCGATGGCCCAGCGTGAGAATGAAGCGGGTGTGGCCATAGGCGGCATAAATCTTCATCACGTGCCAAATAATGGGACGGCCGCCGACCTCGACCAACTCTTTCTTGACCGGTGTATCGCCCCGCATCCGGGTGCCCTCGCCGCCACAGAAAACAACGACGGGGATGGCAAAACGTCCAGACTGAGCAGTCTCAGGAATCAAAAGAGGCCTCCATAACCTGACGCAGGCTCGTCGCGAACGGCGGATAGGCAATCCCGTTTTCAGTGACAATGCCAGTGACGTAGCGGTGTGGGGTGACATCGAAGGCTGGATTAGCAACCCGCGCTCCCTCTGGGACGACTTGCCGCCCCAGGAAAGAAATCCCCGTTATCTCCTCCGACGGGCGTTCCTCGATGGGAATGTCGTCGCCGGTCGGCGTGGATAGATCAATGGTAGAAGTGGGCACGCAGGGATAAAATGGAACACCGTTTTCCTTCGCCACCACTGCCAGTTTGTAGGTGCCGATCTTGTTAGCCACGTCGCCATTGGCCGCCACCCGGTCGGCCCCCACCAGCACGACTTCCACCTGGCCGGTGCGCATAAAGTGACCGGCGGCGTTATCGGCAATGAGGGTGAAAGGAATCTCCGCTTGCTGAAGCTCCCAGGCAGTCAAGCGCGCCCCTTGCAAGCGTGGCCGGGTCTCGTCCACCAGGACGTGGATGCGCTTACCCGCCTCGTGGGCGGCGCGGATGACGCCCAGCGCGGTACCATAATCCACTGTGGCCAATGCACCGGTGTTACAGTGGTGGAGAATAGTCGCCCCTTCAGGAACTATGGCAGCGCCAGTCTGGCCCAAGCGGCGGTTCACCGCCACGTCCTCGTCGGCGATGCTCTGGGCTTCCTCCAGGGCGACGGCCCGCACGCGCTCCACATCCTGTTCGTCGGCCGCGCGCTCCAACACCCGCTCCACCGCCCAGGTCAGGTTGACGGCGGTGGGGCGGGTGGCCAGCAGTGCGGCGGCGGCCTGCTCCAGGTCGCGCAGCAGACCGTCGCGGCCACCAGCCTGGCTGCGATGGGCGGCCAGCGCCATCCCAAACCCAGCCGTAGCGCCAATGGCGGGCGCTCCCCGCACGGCCATATCGCGGATCGCGCGAGCCACATCCTCCGGTTCCTCCAACTCCAACAGTCGGAACTCGACCGGAAGGAGTCGCTGGTCAATCATCCGCACGACACCTGGTCGGCCTTTGTCTTTGTACCACTCCACACTGCGCATTGTAACCTCAATCTCAAGATGTTTGAAACCATCGGGCGTCGCAGAATTACTCCACAAAACTTGCAGGCTTGTGGCTTGGCCGCGCTATGGTAACACGAGCGAACCGCTTTGTCAAACACACTCCCCAGAAAACAAAGCCCCCAAGGCAGCCGTTCTGCCTTGGGGAGAGGTGCCGAAGGTGGGAGTTGAACCCACATGGGCATAAAGCCCACTGCGCCCTGAACGCAGCGCGTCTGCCTGTTCCGCCACTTCGGCCAGCGCCCGCCGCTTTGGCGAGCGTCAGTATTCTACAACAAACATCCGAGTTGTCAAGCCAATGTTATCTGGTGATTACCCACATGTCTCAAGTTCCGGTAGTGACCCATCACGATGCGGATAAATCGACCACATCCTGGAGAACGATCAAATAGCACCTAGCACAAGAAAACCGAGTCCCAGACCCAAAACTAGGCACCTGAAAGGCGCAGTCGCCACATTTCACAACGCGCCGATGCGCTCAACCCTCCGTTTTCTCCCCGGTGACGTACTCCTCCCTAGGCTGCTGCCCCCTCCTGCCGCCATGGGAGTACTCGACAGAGCATCGATTAACTCCATTATCGCATCGGGGCGGAGATCAAATGCCTCATACAACTCCTGACGAAACTGCTCGAGTTGGGACACACTTTTTTGGATATTCATAGTGCCCCAATCTTGCCACGAATTTGTTCAAGTTGGAGACCGATGCAGAGTTTATCCAAAGTCCAACTTCATCCAAATCCACAATATATATCTTCTTGGCCATTGCTGCCCTCCTGTACAAGGTAAATTCAACCCCAGTTTACCACAGAAAAGCCATACATCAGAATCACCTTGACGGAGTACTAGCTTAACACAAAGACGGGTTAGGAAAAGTATCAAGGGAAAAGCCAGGTTTCTTCGAGAAACCTGGCTTTTTTGGTATGGGGTCAACCTCGCCCTGCCTGTCAGTTACCCCCGCAGATAGTCAATCAACGGGTCGCTGATGAGCGGCACGATGGCAGGCAGCATTTTGGGCATCAGATTGCCCATCGCGGCCGGCATCAAGTCTGGCATCTGATCCTTCATTGACTGCGACATTGGCACCCGCTTTTCCACCGCCGCCAGCATGTCGGGCATCACTTTATCCATCATCCCTGGCATCACGATGGGAAAGATCGCCGGGAACAATGGCTTCATCGCTTTGAGTATAACGCCGCCCACTGGCCCCATCTTGCCGATAGCCCGCATCATCCCGCCCATCCCTAGCGGCATAGCGTCCATCATTGGGGGGAATAGCTCGACAAACAAGTCGGCCATTGGCTCTGGCTTCATCAAGTTGATCATGGCGTCGAAAGAAGCCCACATATTCAGCGCGTACTCGGTGGGGTCGGCGTGCGGGATGCCGGAGGCGCGGCAGGCCAGAGCGCCCAAGTCAATGATGGGCATATCGCGGCCCGTTTTTTGCACCGAGACGCGAAGCTGTACCTGACAGCAGGGGCAGGTGGAGACGACCGCATCGGCTCCCACGGCGTCCGCCTCGCTCAAGCGGATGTCGCCCAGTTCCTTGGCTATCGCCGGGTCGGCCACCAGACTGAGCACAGAGCCGCAGCACAACGAGTTTTCCCGGTTGTGCTCCATCTCTACAAACTCGATGCCGGGGATAGCCTGCAACACCTCGCGCGGCGGTTCATAGATGCTGCCAGCGCGCCCCATGTGGCAAGAGTCGTGCCAGGTGACGCGCATGTTCACCGGGTGATCAAACGTCATATCGCCGGAGCGGATGCTTTCGGCCAGTACCTCGGAGATATGCAACGACTCGAAGGGATAGTCGATCCCCAACTTGGCCGCCCACTCGGGGTAATAGGTCTTCCACACCAGCCAGCAGGCCGGGCAGGTCGAGATCACGCGTTTGACCCCGCGCTTTTGCATGGCGCTGATGTTGTGCCGCATGATCTCTTCGAACGTGTCCCACAGCCCGGCCACCAGCATGGGGATGCCGCAGCAGGCTTCGTCCTCGCCCAGGTAGGTGAACTCTACCCCGGCCTTGCGCAGTAGTTCGGCGCTGGATTGGGCGATGTCTTTTTCCACGTAGGAAGCGGTGCAGCCGGGGAAGTAGCAGGTCTCGGCCTTTTCGGGCAGATCACCGATGCTCTCGGCCCAGCCGGCCCGGTCCTTGCGATATGCGGCCCAGATGTTGTGCTCTTTGCGCAGGCTGGCGCGCATGATCTCGAACGGCGGAAAGGTGAGCCGGTCATCCTCGTGGACCAACTTGCCGCGCACTTGCAGCCAACTGGGTTCGATGGGCAGTTCCAGCGGGCACTCTGCGTCACAAACCTCGCAGGTAGTACAGGCCAGAAAGGTCTCTACCTGATCCTGGCTCAACTTGCCGCTCCGCCCGGATATGTGCTCTTTGAGAACGAACCACTTGCCGCGCGGCGATTGAGACTCCCAGCCGCGTCCGTAGAACTGGGTGCAACCCTCTATACAGTAGCCGCACTGGGCGCAGGCATAAGCGTACCAGGACAGGTCGTCGGCGATGCCGCGCTTGCCGGCCCCCGCGATGCGCTCGCCAACGGGCGATTTCGCTACGTTGCCCGCCGCGCGGATCAGCGGCTCAAAGGCCCCAGCCACGCTCATAAACGTCCCCATCAAGCTGCTATCCAATATCTTGCCCGGGTTCATGATCCGCCGGGGGTCCTCTTGCTGCTTGAACTGGCGCAGCCGGCGCACGCGCTCGGCGCCCAAGATGTGATCCGCTTCTTGGGCAAAGTAGAGGCCGCTGGCATAGGCCCGCCCGCCGTATTTTTTTGCTTTTTGGATGGTTGATAGGGAAAGCGCAAAGGCCACGTTAAAGGTGAGACTACGCTCGTCGTGGGGGATAAAACCCAGCAACACGACTTGAGGATTCTGACCGCCAGAGACCATACCCTCGATGACCAGCGGTTGGCGGACACCGCCCTCGATATCTTCCAAAGCCTGGTCCAGATTCTCCAGGGGTAAAACCACCTCGGTGGGGATAAGAGAGGGTCCCAGCCGCTTGACGTGCATGATCGAAAATCGCTCATCCCACTCGTGGACGGCCAGGTCGTCGTCGAGGCGCTCGCCGCTCTGGGCAATGATGCTTTCCAACTTTTCCCGCACCTGCCCTTCCCGCGAGGCCGGAAAGACAAAGACCGCCAGGTAGCCCGTGGGCAGTTTTGGCCGCTGCTCGTCCGCCGGGTGGCCGTGCTCCAGCTTGGGCGGGAGTTGGTTCTTGAGACGCGCCATCTCTGGGTTGATAAAGGTGACTGACCAGAGCGGCAATTGCTCCTTTACCACTGTCCGCAGGGCCGTTGCCAGGCCGCCCACGTCGGCAAAGCGACCGCCCACCACCATCTCTTGTTCCAGCGGGCGCACGCGCAGCGTGATTTGGGTGATAAATCCGGTAATGCCCTCGGCGTCGGCGATCAGGTCGAGGTCGTCGCCCGTAAACTCACGCGCCTCGCCGCCGGGCAGCACGACCCGGGCAGAGAGGACGTTTTCGGGAAAAGACGCGTACTCAAAAGAGCCATAGCCAAAACCACCCTGGGCCAGCCAACCGCCGACGGTGGACGAGGGGGCGCTGGAGGGATAGAGACACAACGCCAGCTCCTGCTTGTTCAGTTCTTGTTCCAGCTTTTCCCAGATGGCGCCCGGCCCGACGGTGACGGTGAGGCTCTCCTCATCCACCGCTAGAATATCGCGCATATGCCAAGAGTTGACCGTGATGCCGCCCTTGACCGGCAGCACGCCGCCATAGCCGGAGGTGGCCTTGCCGCGCGGAATCAGCGGAACGTGGTTCTGGACAGCCCAGCGCACCAATTCTATCACTTCCTCCTCATCTTGCGGCTGGACGATACCATCGGCTACCGCTTTGCCGAGCAGCGGCTTGACCAACGGGGGCATTACGCCCACGTCGTGGCTGTAGATTTTGCGCTCTGTCAGATCGGCGCTAAAGCGGCTATCGAAGCGCTCGCGCAGCCAGGTCTCTTGCTTGGATGTCAGTTTCCCCATTTAATTCACTCTCCTGTACCAGTTGTACTTGCTCACTTGTATATTGGCTCTCTCGCTCCTCAACCTGAAATCCCCATCAGACTTGCCCGTTGAGCCAAGAGGTCGGCCAGCATCTCGCGCAGGATGTCGAGGGCCTCAATGACCCGGTGGTCGGCCAGGGAGTAGTAAACGGCGGTGCCGTCTCGCTCCGCCAGCACCAGTCCACGGTCTCGGATGACTTTTAGGTGATGGGAGGCGGTAGGCTGAGGTATATCCAGCGCCTCGGCCAGTTCCGTCACATTGCGCGGGCGAGTGGCCAGCAGGTAGAGGATCAGGACTCGTTTAGGATCCCCCAGCCCTTCGCACACGTGGGCGTGCAAGAGTTTGATTTCCTGTTCCAGTTGTTCAGTGATAGTCTCCACGGAGCGACTCCTCCTCTCGTTTTCCCTGCGCCAGATATTACTATTTTACTATATCTATCAATATATGTCAATAGAAATATATAGAAATTTGTTGAAATTTAGAGATGGCGAGACGCAAAAAAACGGGCGCGCGACGCAGCGCACGCCCGGTGAGCCAGTGGTGGGATAGTCTACAGTGAGGTGACCTCGGCAATGTGGCGCAACTTGCGCAACAGCACCAGTCGCTCTCGCCCGATGTCGGAGAGGGTCTTGGCCATGCGCTCTAGCAGGTTCATCAAAAGCTCTGAGCGGTCGGCGGTGAGGAAGCGAACAGATGGCAGGGCGTCGCGTAGTTGGGCCGGGTCGAGTGCGCAGGCGGCTGCCAACTCGCCTACACCGGCGGTGACTGTTTCCAGGGTCTCGTTTACCACGATCTGTCCGGCAAAGACCATCGCCAGGAACTCGTTTTCTACCTCGATCCGGCCGCGGGCGTACAGTAACCCGGCGTGACATTGGCGCAGGCGGGGTTTCCGTTCGATCTGCCCGGTCAGGGCCTGCCACGACTCGGCGCAACGTCGGGATCCCTCTGGGGTGCTCAGGATGAGGTCGCAGAACGCGCAAGAGTTACTGATCTCGGTCAGCGGTTGCCCATCCAGTCGGGTGACGATGGACCCGACGTCTATCGCTTCGGAAAAGATGGATTGGATGGAGTGGATACAGTCGAGGGGGAACACGTTGGGTGAGGGGGGCAGCGGCATTGTTCTTTCTACTTCGCGCTGTTCCCGCATCCAACTCTCAATTTCACGACGCGAAAAGCGCCACTGTCCGCCCACTTTGAAGCCGGGCAGTCGCCCAGCGTTGAGCATATTGTAGATGGTGGTTCGATCTACACGCAAAAAGTCTTGTAGCTCGCGGGTGGTCATCAGTTCGTCTGCCGCCATGTGGCCTCCTTCTCTTCCTATTCTACCACTTCTCTCGACTTTGCTCAACTTGGATGATTTGAGTTTTCCGGAGCGGATCAAGCAAAACGGGGGCGCGGCAAGCGCGCCCCCGCATTTGGGGAATATCACACGATCAGGCTTGGTCGGAGGAGATAGTAGGGTCGCTCTCTCCCAGGTCTTGTGGGGCGGATACGCTCACTCCACGGGTGAGACCAACCGGGCGCCCGACGGCGGCGAGTAGCTCTTGACCCAGTTCTCAAACCACTCCCGCTCCAACCACTGGATCAGCATCACCAACCGGTCGTCCCTTTGAGCAAAGAGGTTGCGTAGTTCACAAACCTGCTCGTGGACACTTTCAAGGGCCTCGGCCATATCAGCGACGGTGAGTTCGCCAGCCTTCCATCGCTGAGACGTGGCGCACAGTGGTTCCAAGAGATGTTCCCAGCGGTAGTGGTAATAGTCGTCAATCAGCTTTTGCTCCCAATGTTGCACAGAGGATTTGTCCATATCACACCTCCCTAAATCACCAGAGCGTCGGCGATGAGGTCAACCACACCCTTGATCTCGACGCCCAGTTCATACTGTTCGTTCAGGTCGCCCAACTGGGTTTTGCAGTTCTCGCAGGCGGTGACCACCCACTGAGCGCCGGTCTGCTGGATCTGCTCTACCTTTGGCTGCCCCGCCTTCATCCGCACGTCTTTCATCTCCGGCTCGGCGATCAATCCGCCGCCGCCGCCGCAGCACCAGTTCAATTCTCGGGTGGGGGTGAGCTCGCGCAAGTCCGTGGCGACGGCTCGAATCAACGCGCGCGGCTCCTCAAAGGCGCCCACGTTTCGCCCCAGATTGCAGGGGTCGTGGTAGGTGAGCGGAGTGTTGAACATGCCGGATTGTACTTGAATCTTGCCCTCGGCCAGGTAAGAGGCGACCAATTGTACCACGTTCACCCGTTCTATGTCGGCGATCTCATCCCCAAACCAGGCGTCAAAGTATTGCAGTGCCGTGCGGGTGGCGTGACCGCACTCGGGGTAAACGATGGCCTGCACGCCGAGGCGGCGGGCTTCCTGTATGATCCAGTGGGCGGCCTGTTTGGCCTTTGCCGTATCTCCGACGAAAAAGGAATGGTTGGTGGCAGTGAACATACTCAGAGTCCAATCCTCCTCGGCGGCGTGAAAGATCTTGGTCATTGGCACAGTAGCGTGCTCCCCTACCAGGGGGATGTAGAGCACCCGTGCGCCTTCCTTATCTACCGGGATGCGGAGGCCGGGAGCGAACTCTTCTTGCAACTGTTTCTCCAGCACCTCGACTTGTTCCAGGTAAAAATCTTTGATGACGTCAATGATCTCCCCTTTGCTGACCTCGGCGTTGCCAATCTCGGCGACCATCTCTGGGCCTATGCCTTCCTGGAGCAGGGAGTACCGACCCGCACTGACTATCAGCGCCGCGTCAATATCGAACGGGCAGTAGACGGCGCAGCGGCGGCAGCCAGTGCACTCCCACAGCGCCCGCTCTAGTTCAGCGGCTGTGCGTTCGTCAGTTTGGCGCGACTCGCGATACCAGTCCAGGAACGTACCGTTGCCGGAGGGGCTGGATTGGATCAATTTCTTGATCAACATTATGCGGTAGGCGGGGATGTGGATTGGGTCTCCAGAGACGGCGTAAAAGTGACAGGCGTCTGCGCAAGCGCCGCAGCGCACACAGATGTCCTCATAGTATTGCAGCGGGCGGTTGATACGTTGGCGAACCGTTTCGAAGAATTTTGTCAGCATGATGTCCTCCTTAGCTCCTGGCGACCATCTTGGAATATAGAACGCCGATGGTGTGCATAAGCTTGCTAAAAGGGAAGTAGACCATCAGCAGTTGCACCAGAGCAAAGTGATAGATAAAAGAGCCGCCGGCGCTGGCGGGAGCCGGCTGCCAGCCAAAGGTCACCAACCCCTTGAAGAAAGCGTGCAACTCGCGCACGTGTACCTCTTGCAGCAAGCGCATGTGGAACCCGGTCAGGCCGATTCCGATCAAGAGGAATAGGAGAAAAAAGTCCTCCGGAGTGGACAGCCACTTGACCGCGCCACTCCAGCGGCGAGCCAGAAGGTAGATGAGCGGGAGCGTGAACAGCGTTCCGGCTATCGTTCCGGCTATGGCAGAAAACGTGTGTACCTGCTCGTCGCCCCAGTTCAAGAGATCCCACAGGAAATAAAAGTCTGTAAAGGCTCGGACGTGCCCGCCCAGGACGAAAAGCAGCCCCAGGTGCATGATGAACCCACCGACCCATAGGGGCTTGTTGACCCGGAAAAGCCCCTTCAGCGTGAACATATCTATCAGTGCGTCCAACACGCGCCCCCCGACGCTCTCTGGGCGAGGGTACAGGGAGAGGTGGGAGCGCACCTGACTCTTTTGCCCCCAGCGATAGAGTTGGTAGCCGATTCCTCCAAAGAAGACAATTACGGCGACGTATGGGGTGACATAGTAAAAGAGAAACGGGATGGTTTCCATTCGATCCCTCCAAAGTCAGGTGCAGGGGACTTGGCAGCTTGTGCCAGTGCCCTGCACCTTTGCAGTTATTTCGCCTAATTGACGCGCCGGATGTAGAACTTGAACACGCCGTCCTCTTTTCCCATTTTCAGCAGCTCGTTGCCTGTGCTCTTGCTCCAAGCGGTGATATCCGCCATAGAGCCGGGATCGGTGGCGAGTACTTCCAAGACCTCGCCTATTTCAATGGTGTCAATCTCTTGCTTGGTCTTGATCACCGGCATCGGGCACTGTAGACCTCGGGCGTCCAGGGTCTTGTTCGGGGTGATTTCGCTCATTGTCATTGGCCTCCTATTTTTATTGTACGGATTTACGAATGTACGGATTTACGAATGTACGAATGGGTTATACGAATAGGGTTATATCGGCCTCCTGTGCCTCGAGAACGTAGGTGGCCGCGCCGACAGGGTCTTCCATCTCGTCAATCAGATCGTCCGGGGCGATCTCCATCACGTCCATGCTCATCTTGCACGGCAGCAACGTGATTCCCAACTCGATCGCCATCTGGCGTAGAGCGGGCAGAGAGGTCACGTTCTGGTCCTTCATCATCTTTTTGAACATCCAGCGGCCCATACCGCCAAAGTTCATCTTGCTGGGGCCGATGCCGTCAATGTCCGCGAACATAAAGCCGAGCATCTTGCCAAAGAGACCCTTGCCCGTTCTAATCCCTTTCTTCTTGACGGCCTGAAGGCCCCAGAAGGTGAAGAACATGCTGGTCTCCATGTCCATCGCGGCGGCGGTGGTGGCGATGATAAAAGCTCCCATCACCTTGTCCATGTCGCCGCTAAAGACGACGATGGAACACTTTTTGGTACCATTGTCACTCATCTGCGTTCCTCCTTAAAAGTTTGAGGTTCTATACTGTGCAGGTCGCATTGTCCTGCGCTGTCTCTATCTCGAAGAATCAACTCGTACCTAGATGCTCGGCCAGGCCAGCTTGCTGGCTCAGTAAATCTGCCAGCATCGTCCTCAGTATATCCAGAGCCTCGATCACGCGCCGATCGGCCAGGGAGTAGTATACGGCGGTTCCATCCCGCTCCGTCAGTACCAGCCCGCGCTCACGGAGGATCTTTAGATGGTGGGAGGCGGTGGGCTGAGGTACGTTGATCTCTCTGGCCAAGTCGGTGACTCGCTGCGGCCCGCCGGACAGGGCATAGAGCAGCAGGATTCGCTTGGGATCTGCCAGCCCTTGACATACTTGGGCGTGGAGCAGGTTGACTTCTTGTTCGAGGGGATGTTCCATTTGTGTATATATTGATATATTTAGATATTCAAACAGGAGGAATTATACAACAGATTTTTGGAAAGTCAAATCGCATTGAGGCAAAAGTCACACTTACACAGAGATGCGCAGAGAAGATGCAGAGATACAAAGAAAAGCACTCTGAGGCTCTCCGTGGCTCCTCTGTGTAACAAGCGTGTTACTTTTACCGTAATGCGTCAAATCAATGGGGCGCACTGCGAGTGGAGACTTGCATACTTGCAAACTTGCATCCTACACCAGATCGTACCGCTCCAACGCCTCCCGCAGGTCGGGGCTGACCTGGAAGAGCACCTGCCGGTGCAGCCGTTCGGCGACCTCCTCGCCGAAGCGGTCCCGCACTACCTGCCGCTGTGTCTGTAAGAAGGTGCGATACACCTCCGCCAGTTCCCCGGTTCGCAGGTTGGGATCGGTCTGGTCCTCGATGCGGCCGGCGACGAGGCGGATGGGAAGAGCGGTACATTGCTGATTGACGGCGATCTCGCAGGCCACGTCATCGGGGCTATCGCGGTAGGGAACCGTGCCCCGGCACATCAACTCGACGAACTCGCGAAAGACGCGGCGCAGGCGGATCTTGCCCAGGTCGCCGGGTTGCACCAACCCGATGGACGAGAGACCGTACAGAATCTTACTGGTCTCGAACTCGGTCAGATCGCACGCTCTGGCAACGGCCGAGACGTCTCTGAGGCCGTCTAGTGTATCCAGCACTCTCCGCTCTTCCTCGGTCAAATCCAGATTCTCCGGGCGTGACCTTTCACCACGGTGTTCAAAGACAGTGCTAGAGGAAGGAACGATCTGCTGGATAGCGGCCCAGTTATCCACCCAGCGGGAACCGGCCAGGATCAGATCCTCCGCGCTCGTGT
>DUEK01000101.1 GCA_011192155.1 Thermoflexia bacterium | reverse complement strand
TGACGCCGGCGCTGCGCTCGGGGATCAGCAGGTTAAAGTCGAAGGTTCCCGCCCCGGTCCCCACCAGGCGCACGTCGTATTCGTCGCTCAGGTCGGCGTTCTTGACGAACGCCACCTTGTAGTCGGTGCCCTCGGGTATCTCGTAGGAGGAGCCGGGGATTTCGATATCGAAGCCACCGCTGCCGTCGGGCCCCAGGTGGTTGCCGTAGCGGTCGTAAAAGTGGAGGTCAACGGGCGAGGCCATCAGTGCTTCCAATCCCTCGGTGTTCAAGTCCCATTCATCCCTGGGAACCCATTGCCAGGTGTATAATTCTTTATCAGGATGGCCAGGGATTGGAATGCGGAACCACAGTTTCCAGTAGTAGTACTTTTCCGTGTCAATGGCGACCGCAGTTGGGAACTGATGCAATGTGACGGGATTCAGGCCAGTTGCGAGACCCCATGCGCAGACGCCATAAGGTTCAAGACACTGATGGGGAGCGAGATAGTACAAAGAAGGCCACGATTCCAGGATCAGTTCTCCATTGTCCGGGTCGCCGATCACGGGAGCATTGGCCTGAAAACCCAGCAACTGCTCGGGGCCGGGAATGTTCGCCCATTTTTTGCCAGGAGAATCGTAGGTCAGTACCCCGGCCCACCAATCGTTGCAGTCGTTGATTCCCAACACGCTACAGCCTATGAGAATCACCTTATCCAGTCCTTCGGCCCAGGCACCGTCCATCAACTCACCTGGGGCAACGTTTTCTCCGCCATTGAGGAGTAGAGAACCATCGTTGTGATGCCCGTGTCCGACATAAAGTAGAATCTCGGCCTGGTTATGGACAAAGGCGCGTGCCGTCACATCTTCGGCGCCCTGCAACGTGGCCGTGACGACCTCGTATCCCGCGGCCCGCATAAATTCCAGGTTGGCCGGCGGGATGAATTGCTCCTCGTCGCCGTCACCCTGCGCAATTCCGCGCCAGGCGCTCTCCGGCCCCAGGGCGGCGAGCAAATCCTCCGCCACCCCGTACTCACGTTCGATTTCTTCTTGCGTGTAATCATCGCGGACGTAGAGCACGGCCGCGGCTGTGTCTGTGACCGTCCGATTCACGATCTGGCTGACCGCCACCGCGCCCTGGTATATGTCTGAAGTTCCCACCCGCTCCACCGCGACCGTGGCGGTCAGCCCACTGTTGGAGGTCTGTACCGTGGCCGTCATCACGTCGGGGCGTTCACCCTCCAGTACCTGGGCCTCGAGCCTGAGCGTTTCCGTGACCAACCTGTTCCAGGGCAGAGGTTCGCTGCTCTCATCCAGCACGCGCAACTCTGCGTCAATCGGGGTCTCGTATTGCTCGAAAACCTCGACCTCCGCAAACCCGATTGGGTTGTTGACCGCCCCATAGGCACTGCGGGCGTCCACTTCCACGGTGATCCCGTCCACCATCATGACAGAGGATAGAGTAGCGATAAAGACATTGCCGTCGTGGACAGTGATGTTCTCCCAGGTATTTGAACTGTCGTGTATGGGGCCGGCTGAATAAGAAATGGAAACATCCACATTCTCCACCGGAGATGTGCCCAAGTGGAGCGTGACCCTGATCCAAGCTACAGGCTCCGCACTGCCATACACCGGCTCCAGATACACCCTCAACCTAGGACCGTAGATGCCGTAACAGACGTGCTCCAACACAGCATCGAAGGACGTGCCGAGGTTGCCATCCGTCACGTTGCCCAGAACGCCTTCCTCGTGGACGCCTTCTCCAGGCGACTGGCAATACGAAGGCAGGATATCCCAATCGTGGGCAACCCATTCGCCGGTGGACTGTTGCAGCCCTACCGGCGACGTGGTCTTTGGTAAGGAGCCGGCGCGCGGAACTGTTGTCGTACGCGCAGAGGCCTGCAGCGGCGCCAGGGCTAGCAGCGACGCAACGCCCAGGAGAAACAAAAAGCCAGCCCGGCGCCTGGGCGCGGCGCGTGGGGGCTGGCCTGAGAGAGACGAGCAGCGACGGCTCACATCGTCACTCCGCAAATTGCGGGGGGAGGGGGGGGGAACTAGCTGCTTTCATCGTGTCACCTCCAAGAAGAAACTGTCAGAAACTATACCTCGAACAATTGTACACCATCCTCGCCGCGGGCGCAAATCAAGCCCCGACCTGCTATTGCATCTCACCCCGCTCCTGCAAGCCAAAATCGAGCGGGTCAAAGACGAGCACGCGGTTGCTGCCAGCGTCGGTCACATAGATCGAGCCGTCCCCTCCCACGGCGATGCCAATAGGCAATGCGAAGGATCTCTCATCGAAACCATATTGGCCAAAAGAAAGCACATAGTTACCCAGGTTATCAAAGACCAACACCCGGTAGTAGCCGGGGTCGGTGACGTAGATGTATCCCTGCGCGTCCACTGCCAGGTAGGGCTTTTCCTCGGATAGGCCAGCGTCCCAGCCCTCGATGGGCCACTGCCGCAGGAAAACGCCATCCTCATCAAAGACCTGCACGCGCCGGTTCCACGTATCGGCGATATAGACGTCGCCATTGGGGCCGATGGCGATCCCCACCGGCTCGTCCAGGTAGCCCTCCAGCACGCCTCCCCCACCCCACTGAGAGATGAACTCGCCGCCCGGCTCAAAGACCTGGATGCGCTTGTTGCCCGTGTCGGCGACGTATATCCGTCCATCGGGGCCGACGGCGACGTCGCGCGGGCCGTAAAAGGCGCCCCGCCCAAGCGGGTCATCAAGCCCGTACTGGCCGAACAGCCCCCAGAAGGCGGTCAGGTTGCCCTCCTGGTCTAGCTTTTGGATGCGATGGTTCCAGGTGTCGGCGACATAGATGCCGGCCGCAGACGGCGGGACGCCATCGGAGGCGACGTCTACGCCCCACGGTTCGAGGAATCCCTGCGGCGTCCCTGATTCCATATCAACGCTGGATTCTCTCCCCCAGGCGGCGACGAACTCTCCATCGGGCGTGAACTTTTGGATGCGGTCATTGCCGGAATCAACGACATAGACGGAGCCGTCGGGGCCGACCGCGACGTCGCGCGGCATCTGAAATTGTCCCGGCGCCGCGCCCTCGCTCCCAAATACCTGCCGCGCGGCCAGCTCCTGCCAGCCTTCAGCGTAGGGGTCGGTGGGGCCGATCTCGGTCGGGACGATCGTCCCCAGATCCCACATCTGGGCCGAAACATCGCGGCGAATGTAGAGACGGTAGTCGCTGCGCAAGGGCCACTTGTCGAGCGTGTGGCTCTCGCCGGTCAGTTCGTCGTAGCGGCGGTAGTCGCGGTCGTACCAGATGTCCCACAGCGCGGCGCGGGTCTGGGTATCGGTGATGATCTTTGTGACGCCAGACCAGGTCAGGTTGCGATAGTCCTCCATCGGCCACCACAAGTAGCTATAGGTGTTGACCAGATAATCGTTACCCATGTAGGGGGCCACGGCGTCCCAGTCCGAGCGACCGGCGATGATGACGGGGGCGTCTAGCTGCTCCCGCGTCGGATTATCGCCATAGAAGGCAGCGTTAGGGTAATCGCGCAGTTGCCAGTACCAGAGCGTGGAGCCGTCGGCGCCGTAGGCCACCTCAATGAGGTTCGGATCGCCAATGGTGCGGCGCGAAAGCTCCCCGATCTGTTGCATGGTATCGTGGACGGCCGGCGCAGCGTGGGCATAGACCAGGAACTCGGTCGGGTAATCATAGTTGATGTAGCAAAAGCGCCAAGCGGTGCGGATGGTGACGAGGGTCGGCAGGAGGAGCAGGACGAGCAGCAAAACGCGCGCGGCCAGACGCCAACCGCTGCGGTGCGCCAGGTAGCCCAGCCCGGCGCCAAAGGCCAGGACGCCGAACAGCCCTCCCAGGAACTTGCCGGTGGTATCCAATTGGGCCAACTCGTATCCCTGAAAAGGGCCCGCGGAGGCCGCGCCAAAGAACGTCACCAGCGCCACAAAGAATGGAGGAGCGACGAGGGGCAGCAGCCAGGCTTTCCGCGCGAGCGCCTGCCGCCAGTCAACTCCATCGATCAGTCGCCCGATCAGCCAGCCAGAGAGCAGAACCATTGGCAGGGCCAGATGAACGGTGAGCCAGGGCATTTTCTCGCCGGCGTAGGAATAGCCGATCCAGGCCAAAACAGTCCACCACAGAAGAAAGGATAATAGCCAATGTCCAATGTCCAATGTCCAGCGGCGGATAGTGTAACGGATGGCGATGTAGATAGAGGCGATGATGGAGAGCAGGAACGGCAGATACTCGTAAAAGACCACCATGACCAGGTAGTAGTGTTGCGGCTGGCTGCCACGCTCGACCTCCTGCTGCGCCAACCAGTAGCCCAGGGAACCGATCAGCCCGCTGGCAATGCCGGTGCCGTTGGTAAAGATGGTCGTGAACAGGACGACGAAAATGGCATAGTGGACGGCGGCCGCAATGCTCCAGCGCCGCCAATCCCAAGCCATCCCAACCGCCGTAGAGATCGCCAGCACAAATACCAAAATGGCGGCCGAGTACCAGATGTGGGGCGAGGTATATTGAAGCGGCTCGAGGGTAGCCAGGTTGGCCCAGAATGGGATCGCTTCGGCCGCAGGATTGCGCTCTACGACGAACGCGCCCGCCTTGCCGGCCAGCGTAATAGGGATGGCCGAAAGGAACGGCAAGCAGAGCGTGCCCAGGACGACGATGAGATCAAAGGCGCGATAATCGCGCAGGTCGCGCCACGTACCGCTGAACAAGGAAACTATCGCAGCGAGCAGCGCCAGCCCGGCCCACACAGCGCCGACATACACGGCGAGCGGCAATGGATCGGGCGGCAGCGCCCCTTCGGACGTGACCTCGTCCACCTGCTGGCCCATCATCCAGTACAGGCCGCCGCCCAGGATAAGCAACCCGACCGCCATGAGCGCCAGCGCGATCAGAAACACAGGTCTCCAATCCTCATTCGGCCAATCGCGCCCCAGCGCCTGGACTGCGAACATGACGACGAGGAAAAAACCAAAAATGGCGTTATAGATGAAGGCGACCTCTTTGGCGGCAAACGTCAGCGATACGCCGGCCGCCATCAGGTAGAGCCAGCGCTCGCGGCCGTCGCGCAGGTAGGAGAAAATGGCATAGATGACGACGAGCGAAAAGAGGATAACGGGAATATCGTGGCGGATGTAACGCGAGTAGTAAGCGATGGAAGGGGAGATGAGCAAAAAGAAGGAAGTGATGAGAGCGCCGCTCCGGCCCAGCCAGCGGCGCAGCAGATAGGGGAACGCCACCAGCGCCACTCCCATCAGCGCAACCGGCACGCGCGCGCTAAAGTCGTTATCGCCAAAGAGAAAGTAGGAAAAGGCCGTGGCCTCGAACAGGAACGGGCCGTGCATCAGCGGATTGTGTTGAAAGCCATGGCCGGCGTACAGGTTCCACGAGTATTTGGTGTGGATGCTCTCGTCGTGGCTCTGCACCCGGTCGCCCAGTCCCCACATCCGCGTAGCGAGAGCCAACACAATGATGATGAGGTAGAGGGTCTTTTCCCAATCCAGTTTGATGTAATTGCTCAAGGGTTTATTCAGTAATTGTTCCATAGTTGCGTCCTGTGTCTCACATCCTATGTCCTATACCCTACTTGGAAAATAGCCCGGTTGTTGGGCGAGGTCTCCGACTGACGCCCTCCCTCGGCCCGCCTCGGTCAGAGACCCTCGGCGAACGAGTTCGGGAGTCCTCGACTCGTCGAGGATTCTCGTCCTTGGTGGTGCCCTATGGTCATGGTTACTACTTCCTAATTCCCTAACCTGGGCAAGCCAGAACCGAAAAGGGACACAGAGAGCACAGAGGCTTCGCAGACACAGAGATTCACCGAGGTTTTCTCTGCGTCCCTCTGTGT
>DUEK01000100.1 GCA_011192155.1 Thermoflexia bacterium | reverse complement strand
TCATTGATCGTCACCTCCCTGTGATCTCAGCGTACTACACCCTGCAGCCAGTTGATGACTTGGTCGGTCGAAGGAGAGCCGCCAAATTGGGAACTCTCCTGGCCTTGGAAAGCAAAAGATGTGGTAGAAGGGCAGGCGGATGGCTGAGAGCCGTAGAATGAGCGCTCTCCCACCACCCGACCGGTGAGCGTATCGCGCACGCTGACGCGCCACCAATGCTTCTTACGCACAACAGTGCCAACGGTCGGGCACCACCACCCCGAGCACCCCAAACTGCTGTACTTGCACCGTTGAACTGTCGTACTGCTCTTGTCAACAGATACGGCGTAGCGGAAATGACCTGGCTTGGTAGCCTCGAGATCGGCGGGCAGGCTAAAACCGGCGGAACCGCAGAGCAGGGCCTTGCCCGGCTCATCCTCCGCCAGGCCGATGGCCGGCGAGGTAGCCGAATCGCCGTCGCAGACTTGTGATAGGGCTTGCTCCATCACCTGTCTCCCCGCGCTGGTGGTATCCTGGCTCAGCCCCCACAGCGCTTCGTCGTAGCCGGCCTCGGCAGCAGCGATCACATCGGGATCGTCGCTGGCTTCCTGCGCCAGCGAGAACTTTTCCATCGCCTCGGTGTATTCCCGCTGCGAGGCAAGTTGCGCGCCCCACTCGTTGTAGGTCTGCGCTATCTCCACTTGGGCGGTGTTGGCCGGTGCGGTACCCGGGTAATCGTCGAGAATGGTCTTGTACTTGCCAATGGCCAGGAGATAGAGTCCCATCTCCCGCAGTTGGGTCGCCCACTCGGCGTAGGTCTGCGCCACTGTTTCTTCGACCCCGGCCGCGGCCGGCGCGTCGGGGTATTCGTTCAAAATGACGTGATATTTCTCGACGGCCTCCTCATAGTCGCCATTCTCTCCAAGTTGAGCCGCCCACTCGGCATAGGTCTCGGCCGTTGCTGCGCCGGCCTCCCCTGCTGCCGGTGCGTCGGGGTACTGGCTGAGGATGGCGTGATACTTGGCGATGGCTTCCTCGTACTCGCCGCCCTCCCGCAGCTGAACGGCCCACTCGGCGTATATCTCGGCGGCCAGCGCGGCGGCCTCCCCGCCGGCCGGCGTGTCCGGGTACTCGTTCAGGACAACCTGGTACTGTGCGATGGCCTCGGCGTACTCGCCCGCTTCCCACAGTTGCGCCGCCCACTCTGCGTACGTCTCGGCGGCCAGCGTCGCGGCCTGTTCGCCGGTATCCGTCGTCGGATAGTCGCTCATAACGACCTGGTATTTTTCGATAGCGGTCTGATAATCCGCCGCCTGCCTCAACTGGGTCGCCCAGTCGCTGTAGGTCTCGGCCAGGGTGTCTCGGGCAAAGACGAGCAGCGCGCTCTCGGGGTAGAGATGCAGGTAGGTTTCGTAGCCGGAAACGGCGCCGGCATACTCTTCCTGCTGGCGCGTATTCGCGGCGTGGACGAGCAGGCTGCACTCGACTATCCCTGCGTCGGCGGCGGCTACGTTGGGGCTGAGGGTCAGCTCGTAGAGGGTGGTGACGGTGTTAAAGTGCTGCATCGCGGTGCGGCAGTCCGCCTCCTCGTAGGCCCCCATACCGGCGGCGAACTCCCGCCGGCCCAGGGCGGCGTAGCCCCATAACCCGCCCGCCACCATCACGAAAATAACCACAGCCAGGGCCAGGGAAAGCCAGGCCCGACCGATTGTCCCTGTCGGAGCCGCCCGCACCAACCTGCGAGCCTGCCGCCAGCCGTCAAAGGTCATCCATAACAGCCACACACCGAAAACAATCATCCACAGCGCCGGACGGCTGGCCCCGTTGGTCAGATGGGGTGTGGCGATCAGACCGAGCGTGAGCAAAAAGTGAACCAGCCAGCGCAGCCAGCGCTTCAAATAGAGATAACCCAAGCCCAGCCCGGTGAGGTTGAGCAGGGCCACCACGGGCGGCCAGCGGGGGACGCCGCGAGGCGGGCGGGCCTCCTTTCTACGCGCCCACGCGGGCAACTGTATCCCGCGCCGCTTCCGCTTCTCCTCGGGCGCCGGAGCAGGGATAGGCTCATCCCTCTCCTCCATCTTGATTTCGGAGAGGGGGGCAGGGCCGGTATCCGGCGGAGTGAAGGCTCCTCCGCTCTCCCACCAATGGCGGGCATAGACCCACGTCTGCTCCTGGGCCACTTCAAAGAGGGCGAGGCACTGCTCGCAGACCAGCCAGGGGGTAGCATCACGGGCGACCCGCTCGCCCGCGTCCGCGCGCGCCGACGAGCGCAGAAACGCATCGTATGAGGATATCCCCATCCCGGCGAATTCCTCCTGGCGGCGCTCGTAATAATCCCGCCAGAAGCGGGGTGAGCGGACTATTTGGGTCGTGGTAAGCAGATAGCCGTCTGGCTCGTGTACGGCCGTGCTACAAATGTCACATTTAGCTTCTTTGTTCATCGCTTTTTCCTTTCGACTGTCCGAGACCCAAAGGGTCTGTATTTAGAACCCAAGTTTCCCTTCTCCTGTCAATCGAGGAGGCTCTGGCGTGACAGGAGTAGCGGGCGGCGCCTCCTCTGGCTCTGGCGCTTCTACTGTTGGAACGACGGTCGGCGCGGCGGCCGGCTCTGGTATTTCCGCCAGGGGAACATCTGCCGGCGCTGGTATTTCCTCCGCCGGCTCCCTGCTGGTTGCTGCCGCTTTTCCACTGATCACCAAACAACCAGCCAATGAGTCGTGCATGGCCTGCTTCTTTTCGGTGAAAAGCGCCATCAGGTAGCCGATGCCCATTAGCAACCCAGATAGCAGCTTGGCCCAGTAGCGGGCCGTCGCCCGGCCAAAGGAGATGCGGTTGCCGTCCAGGTCAGTGACGACGATGGACAGGGCGCGCTTGCCCAGCGTGGCCTGCCAGGGAGAACTCTCCATCAAGGCATAGTACAGCCAGAAGGCAGTGAGGCCGAGTATCTGCATCAGGCAGTTCCCGATAGTCAGCACACTTGATATAGTCTCTTCTTCCGCCCTGCCCGCCAGGAGACCGGCCAGTATGCCCAGGACGGCGATCATCACCAGGTACGGGATGCCAAATATCGCCGTGTCTATCAGCATGGCGACGGCCCGCCGCCAGAAATTGGCGTACTCGAAAGCCGGAGCGAGCGGCATTGCCGCGATGAGAGGCCGCTGCACCGTCGCGGCCGCCGGCGTTGCAGAACCCGGCGCAGACTGAGCCAGCCGTCCGGCCTGCCAATCCTCGTACCGTTGCAGCGATTGGTAGGACGCCCTCCCTGTCCAGGTATCCGCCTGCACCTTGATGGAGGCTTTAGCCCGCTTTCCCGGCACAGCCTCCTCCTGGGCGGTCAAGGCGAACCCCTCGCGGGGCGTAAAGCGCACCTCCTGGGCGTTACCGGCGACCAGGGTGATCACGTCAGGAGCCAGGTGCGCCTTCCAGCGCTTGCCTTTGGCCTGGAACTCGACCAGGTCGCCCGCGGCGGCTACCTTCGCCCGCTGGATGCGGCCGACCAACGCTTCGACGTGGGCAATGAGGGACTCGGGGACGTGTTGTACTTGGGCAAACTTGGAACGTTTGGCAAAGCGCTGTGCCGCCCAGATGATCTGAACGACGCCGGCGATGGCCCAAAAGCTCTGGGACGAATCCCCAGACATCAAGGTGATGGCAATATTCCACAGCCCCACCAAGAGCAAGGCGGCGGCGTCGGCCTGTAGCGCGCCGGGGCTGGGTTTGCGCCAGGCCGCGATGCCGGTGCCGACGAGGAACAGGCCGATCAATATCAACAGGGCATTGAGTCCCGATTGCTCCAGGGAGGCAAACCCACCGAGAATGGCGAACGCCCCCCAGAGGATGCTCCATACTCCCGACGAGCGGAGGGCCTTGCGCAGTTGCGCGGCCTCCCATGCGTCCTCAAGTTCCCGCGCTTTGTGCCGGGCATCCTGTCCTCCACCGGCCTCACCCCCTACTAGGCTATAACTCATCTCACACCTCCTTAATTGTGGTGAGAAACCAGGTTTTGCGGAAAGAACCTGGTTTCCCCGAATGGGCAACGTAGACGAGGTTTCCGTACCTCGCAGGGCCGACGCGATATGGAAATCGCGGCTACGTCAAAGCGCCCCATGAATATTGAGATAATACCTTTTGTGTCCGTACCGAAAACGTATGCTCTATTTGTCGCTGTTCCACTGCGGCCAGTACCAGGGGTACAGGTCGGGGATGGCCCCGGTCTCCCGACAGTGCCTGATAGGGATTCCACACTGGACGCGGGGGGCTACAACTGTGCCAAGGGCTAGGCTACGGTCCCTCAATGCGCACATGGCCTCCCTCGATGACAATCCGTATGTTCTGCGCCGGATCGTGCGCTATACATTCAACATAGTGTCCGGCTGTTCCCTCCGGCGCAACGCTGAAGGCATGCAGCTCTAGGTAGTAAACCCCATCGTCCATCTCCTCCAATGCCAGCCCCGTATCGCCGGGCCCCAAGTCCTGGCGACGAAACGGGATTAGGCAAGACGTCTCTGGTAGTGGCCTGCCTTCGTGGTTCCAGCCATACGCCAGTTCCCCCTCTTCTCGATTGAGATAGATTGAATAAAAGCCAACGGGCGGCGATCCATTAGGCTCGAATCCGCCAGGGATGGCAGGAGACGGATCCCAGGTGACCAGGATGCCAGTCTCGACCACCTCAGCCTGGATATTGCTAGGCGGGTCCGGTTCGTAGCCGCCGAGGTAGACGCTGCTGGCCACCGCCCCCGGTATCGACGCGCCGCCGG
>DUEK01000010.1 GCA_011192155.1 Thermoflexia bacterium | reverse complement strand
CCTTGATCGTCGTTCGGTCACCCGTAGCGCAATTTGACAAATTGCATCCTGGCAACTTGCCCTACATCTGGCCCAAACGAGAACCATAGCCGATTTTGAGCAATGTAGCCACGATTTCCAAATCGCGTACATTATGTTGCGTAAAACGGGCTGCGCGATATGGAAATCGCGGCTACATCTGAACATTTTCCCCATAACGGGAATTGCTGCACGCGGTTTCAGACCGAGCCTGCCTTCAGCGGGCTAAAGGTAAAGATGGAAAATGAAACTTCTGCTTGCCTTTGTAGTCTGTGCCGTTCCTGACTATCTTGATGCTGTTACATTTCGTGCAGCGATGCGTAATGACACTCTGGATCATGATGATGGTGCTCCTCCTGGTCATTTTTTCGACACCGAATACCATTTGGTGGAGCATCATCAGTCAACATATAACCACTACCCGGGCTTTTACATTTGAAGAAAACCTTTAGAGTTTGGCGGATTCTCTACAACCACGGCAGAAAGAAAGTTTGCGTCGTGGATGTAAAATCGCTGTATGTAACCGTCACGTCAATCACCACTTTCTGCCCCGGCGGCGACGACTGAATCTCGAAGCTGCGCTTTGTGAATCCGCTATCGTTGGTAGGCTCGAAATCGTACCGTTGGTCGCCCGATTGATAATGAACAACCATTTTGACGTCCGCCCCTCTGACTGGTCGATGCTGTTGGTCATTCACATAGACAAAGACGGTCTGAGTGCCCTGCCGCCCGGTGATGGCATATCGTACCGAGGCGCTGACGTTTAGTTTCGTGACCGAGAGTTCTGGCTCTTGTTGCCCCCCACCCTCAGTCCCTCCACCCTGGACGCGATTTTGAGCAGGTTCCGCTTGCAGGTATTCCCTGGGAACATTGAAGCGCTCGATGTAAATCTCTCCCAGGTTGGTCAGGCGCATCTGAGGGCCAGAGGGATTCTCAGGATGCCATTCCATCCGCGCCCGCTGGAAGTATTGGACGATGTATCCGTTCTCGTACATAAACTCGGAACGAGGGTAGCCAAAGATATCTAACCCTCCTGCCTCACGGAAATAATCGAGGAAGGCATAGGAGACGACGTGCCCGGTCTCGGAGAAGTAGTGGTGGAAAGAACTACTGAACGCGGGAATCTGTTCCGGGCGAGCCGCAGGGAAGCGGTAGCCCAACTCGTCAACCAGCAGGCCCAGCAACACTTTGTACGGATCGGGGTTGGTGGGATGGAGCTCCATCCGGGCATGCTGAAAATATTGTACCCGCAGTCCCCGCGCGGGATCGTCAAACGCGCTCGAGAGAGGAAAGCCGAACGTCTCCAGTCCGCCTCGCGTATTGTAAAAATCGAGAAATTCACCACACACCCAATGGCGGGTCTCGGTGAAATACTCACAGTTCGAAGACTGTTGCGGGAGTTGCTGCGAATAGGCGGCAGATACGTTGCCCAAGAGAGCAACGACAATTATGATTGCCGTTATAAAAGATCGCCAGCGATTCATCTTGACCTCACACCCCCCCGCCCCGATACTTGATTCCAACCCCTATCCTACTACCATTGTACAGGAAATTTGCCAGGTAGTCAATAGGCAACCCATAGGAACAAAGTGTAAATTGGGGCGTGGCTGAATATTGGCTCACTCTTTTGCACGCAATTGAGGAAAGAGAATGACCTCGCGAATGGTAGATTGATCGGTCAAGAGCATCACCAAGCGATCCACGCCCATTCCGAATCCCCCGTTGGGCGGCATACCGTATTTCATCGCTCGCAAGTAGTCATCGTCCATTGGGTGGGCTTCTTCGTTATCAGGCGCGTAGAGCCGCCCCATTTCCAGGAATCGCTGTTCCTGATCGAAGGGGTCATTCAACTCAGTAAAGGCGTTGCCCATCTCCAAACCGGCGATAAAGAACTCAAAACGCTCAACGTGCGTCGGGTCGTTGGGCTTGGTTTTGGCCAGCGGGGAGATGTCGCGGGGGTAGTCCATCACAAAAGTCGGCTGGGTCAACGTCGGCTCGACTGCCCCCAACAGTCCCTTATCAATCAGATAGCCCCAGGTCGCGCCGGGTTTCGTCGGCAGCCCCTGGGCCTGCATCGCGGCGGCTAACGCCTCGGCGGTGGGGTATTGAAAATAGTCAATGCCCGTCACCTCGAGAGAAATATCGCGCAGCGTGACCCGCCGCCAGGGAGGGCGGAGGTCAATTTCGTGGCCCTGATAGTGGACTACCGGACTGCCCGTCACCTCTTTGGCGACGGTCGCCACCATCTGCTCGCAGAACGTCATCACGTCTCCATAGTCCCAGTAGGCGGCGTAGAATTCTAGTTGGGTGAACTCTGGGTTGTGTTTTGGAGAGATTCCCTCGTTGCGAAAGTCGCGCCCGATCTCGTAGACTCGATCGTACATCCCCACCAGCAGCCGCTTGAGGTATAGCTCAAAGGAGATGCGCAGGTATAGGTCCTGATGCAGTTGTTGGTGATAGGTGACAAAGGGCCGCGCCGCCGCGCCGCCATAGATCGGTTGGAGGATGGGCGTTTCGACTTGCAGAAAGTCGTGCTCGTCAAAAAAGCGGCGCAGGGCGCTGAGTGTGCGGGCGCGCACGCGGAATATCTCGCGCACCTCTGGATTGCTGGCCAGGTCGGCGTATCGCTGGCGGTAGCGCTCTTCGATATCGGAAAAGGCAGAGTAGCGCACGCGCTCGCCATCCTCCTCTTTCTCCTTGATCACCGGCAGCGGGCTGACTGACTTGGACAGCATATCCACCCGCTCCACGAGCACGCTGCTCTCTCCAGTGCGAGTGCGCGTCAGTGCGCCCTCCGCGCCGACGAAATCGCCCAGATCAAAGTCTCGCTTGAACATCTCGTAGGTTTCTTGACCCACGTTTTGGATGCGCAAGAACAGTTGAATGGCGCCGCTTCCGTCCTCAATGTGCGCGAAAGCGATTTTCCCCATCACGCGCATACTGCGCAGCCGTCCGGTCACGGCAACCTGAGGGCCTTGTGCGCCGGATTCCTCGGCCGCTTTGAGCGCGGCTAACGCTTGGGCTATGGTGTGAGTGCGCTTGACGCGGCGCGGGTACGGAGTGATTCCCTCGGCGCGCAGCCGTTCCAGCTTTTCCACACGCTGACGCTCTAGTTCCGCAAGTTCCATCTCGCTCCTCGTGTTGATTGCAAAAGCGCCCACGCTGACCACCTCGTGGGGTTCTGCGTGGGCGCTCTATACCTCACTGGGCCTCTCAGGATGGTCAAGTTACTGAATCTCCACAATCTTGAATACCAGCACCCCGGCAGGAGCATTGACCTCGGCTGTTTCTCCTACCTTGCGTCCCATCAGTGCATGTCCCAGGGGAGATGCGTTGGAAATCAAACCTTTGGTTGGATCCGCCTCGGCTGAACCTACGATGTGATAAGCTTCGCGTTGCCCATTCCCCTCCGTCACGATGACGCGGCTGCCCAGCCCTACCGTCTCACGGGGGCCTTCTTCCTCGATGATAACCGCGCTACCCAGCATCCTCTGCAACATCAGGATACGTCCTTCGACAAAAGATTGCTCGTTGCGCGCATCCTCCAACTCTGCATTCTCTATCAGGTCGCCCTCCGCCAATGCTGCGTGCAAGCGGCGGGCAACTTCCTGTCGCCTGACTTTGCGCAGGTGTTCTAATTCTTGTTCCAGTCTTTGGTACCCTTCTGAGGTTAAAAAAGTTGATTGTGATTGCTCACTCATACAAATGTCCTTGTTATGATGAGCATTTGACTTGGCTTTGTCAAGATTGAGCGCCCCCGCCCCTCGTTTTGTCTTGACGGAAATAGTCAAACGCCTGTTTTGTTCTCTCCAGAAAACATACAAAAAGTTCACTACCGGACACTTTTTCAAAGAGGCCAAAATCAGTTACACAGAGAGCGCAGAGAAGGCAGAGATACACTGAGAAGTTGAAAGTTGGATAATTTGACCAAAGAGCCGCTTCGTACTGGCAGATTCCTTCAAAGAATCTCTGTGCGTCTCTGTGAATCCTCCGTGAATCTCTGTGTAACAGAAACTTGGCAAAAATATCCGGTAGAGAAACAAAAAGAAACGCCCCACAGCACAACAAGCTGAGATGGGGGACTGGATTATAACGCAAAGTAATCAGTTTGTAAAGTCTTTGCTTCCGCTCAGTAGATGTGGCGGCTTGGCGTCACGTGAACCCTTTCCTTTTCACGTTCTTTCGTTGATTTTTCAATCGCTCGATAATGTCCCGCTCGTAGCCGCGCCCCTTGGGGCGGAACCACCCCGCCTCAACTCCCTCTGGCAAATAACGCTGCTCCACCCATCCCTCGGGATAGTCGTGGGGATACTTGTACGCTTCGTGCTCACCCAGCGTGCGTTGGTAGTGCTCGCGCAGCTTGCCGTGAAAGACATCGCCTTTGTCACGCAGATAGATCGGCACCGGCCCGACGTCGCGCTCCTTGACTTCCGTCAGCGCCTGCCAATATGCGCCTGCCGAGTTGGACTTGGACGCGGTCGCCAGATAGAGCGTCGCCATCGCCAAGTGATATTGTCCCTCCGGCATACCCACCCACTCAAAGGCCTGAGCGCAAGCATTGACGACCACGATTCCATTTGGGTCAGCCAAACCGATATCCTCCGCCGCCAGGATATAGAGCCGGCGCAGGATGAAACGTGGATCCTCTCCGGCGGCCACCAGCTTGGCCAGCCAGTAGAGCGCGGCGTCGGGGTCGCTGCCGCGCACTGATTTGATAAAGGCAGAGATGGTGTCATAATGATTGTCGCCCTGCTTGTCGTAGCGCAACGCGCGCTGCTGGATCGAATCTTCGGCCACGGCCAGTGTGATGTGGATGACGCCTTCTTTGTCCGGCGGGGTGCTCTCTACGGCCAGTTCCAGCGCATTGAGCGCGGCTCGGGCGTCGCCGCCGGCGACGCGCACCCAGTGAGCTAGGGCGTCCTCGTCGAGCCGGACGTTGCGAGCGCCATAGCCGCGCTCAGAATCAGCCAATCCGTTCTGCAGGATCGCCGTCACGTCGTCGTCGGTGAGCGGTTTGAACTGAAAAACGCGGGAGCGGGAGACCAGGGGGGCAATGACCTCGAAATAGGGATTCTCGGTCGTCGCGCCGATGAGGGTAATGGCGCCATCCTCGACGTGGGGCAGCAGCGCGTCTTGCTGTGCCCGGTTCCAGCGATGGATCTCGTCCACGAGCATAATGGTGCGCGTCGCTTTGCTTGGACCATACATCACGCGCCGATCACGGGCTTCCTTGATGACGCGTCGCAAATCGGCCACGCCCGCCAGCACTGCGCTGATGACCTCAAAATGGCCGGCGGTCGTGTTTGCGACAATGGTCGCCAGCGTCGTCTTGCCGGCGCCCGGCGGTCCCCAAAAGATGAGGGAGGAAAAGAGCCGGTCGGCCGCGATGGCGCGGCGCAGCAACCGGCCCTCGCCGACGATGTGCCCCTGGCCAACGAATTCATCCAGGGTGCGAGGGCGCATGCGGGCCGCCAGCGGCGCTTTGCTGCGGATCTGTTCCTGGCAGCTGTGCTCAAACAGGTCCATCGCCAATTTACTCAAGGGGTAAAGAAAGTATAGGTCTTGGCCAGGCTGGCCGCCAGCGGCGCCAAATACTGAGGGAAAAGCCCGGCCCCGACGCAGAGCATAATCGCCACGATCACGACCGCCGCCGTCAGCCAGCCCTCAGAGGAGGACCGGGAAATGACGCTGCGATCTTGTGGCGAGCGGGGGCGTATCAGGAGAGTGGACAGCGTCCGCCACACGCCCGCCATTACGCCCACTCCCGCCAGCAAGAGCAGCAACACGGAGCTTTGATTGGATGACGCCAGCGCGCGGCAGAGAGGCCAGCGCCAGATAAAGCCCGCACTGATCGGCAACCCCGCGACCGAAAGCCCTCCAAAGACGAACGCCGCCGTGCTCCAGGGCGCTTTCCAGCCTATTCCGCGCAGCGCGTCAAAACTATCATCTCCTCCGCTGTGTGTCCGCAGGCCGCTCAAACCGGCCGCCATCAAGATCAGGCCAAAAGGTCGCGCCAGCAATGATAAAATAACCAGGGTCAGTCCAGATTCACTGTTCATCGCCAGCGCGAGGAGCGCCGCCCCGCTATCCACTAACGCGCCGTATCCCATCAGCGATCCCGGCTTGCGTTGGGCCGGCGCCAGCAGCGCCCCCACGATGACCATCGCCAGACCCCCAGTAGCAACGATGGGGACAAAGCGAGGATGATTGCTGAGCCACGGATAGGTTTCCAAAAAGTCGAGTAACAAGAACCAGATTGTTCCATTGCTGATGGTGAGAACAAAGGCGCTTGCCAGAGGGACGCTATCGTTGGTGATGGTTGATACCCAGGTGTGAAAAGGTACGACGCCCAGCAGTAACGCAAAAGAGACGGCCAGCAGGATGGCGGCCATGCTGAGTAGTTCTGTCTCGTCTGGCGTCAGTGTGTAGCGCTCCAGCAGCCAGTGGATGACCAGCAGGCCGGGCAGGGCCAGCGTGGTGAACGTCAGGTAGCGCAGCCCGCCTTTAGTGGGAGGGCCTTTTTCCGACTGTAGCGCAAAGACAGAGAGAGCGGCCGCAATCTCGACGAGCAGAGCGGCATAGATGAGGGGCCGGATCAGCAGCGCCCCAGATAGCAGACTGAGCAGTCCCAGGCCCATCGGGAGGAGCAGGGAATGTGGCGCGAAACGCCACGCCAGGAAAAAGACGCCGGCGGCTGTGAAAAATAGGACTGCCATTGCCATCCGGTCGGCTTGCTCCAGCACCAACTCGCGGCCGAGAAAGGTCACTGCCTCGCCCATCTCGATCTGGCGGCTACCCCAAAGCTGCACGGGCTGATCCAATGGCAACGCCACGGCCGCGATACCCAGCACCAACGCTGTACCAACGGACAGCAACGCCGAAAGTGACGCCCAGCGGAGCAAGCCGTACACCACACCCGCCATCACCAGCGGGAGGATCAGCAACAAGAGAGCGCCCGATATCACGACACTGCCTCCCGACTGGCGGCGATCTGGGCGGTTCTCAAGTAGGCGGCGGCCAGCGCGATGAGAAAGCTAACGGCTCCCAGCAGCCCAGCTATGGCCAGGCTTGGCTCCAGGGCGACGTAGAATAGTTCAAAACCAGAAAGAAAGGTCAGTAACCCCAGCCCCACCTGCATTGGATTGTCGCTCAACCCAACGAGTAACAATCCAAGTCCAGCCAGTAGATAACAGGCCAGTGTGATGTCGCCGGGGACTTCTGGTAGGGGAATGCGCAACGCGGCGGTGTAGGCCGCCACAGAGATCAGTATCCCCGCCAACAAGTAAAACGACGCTTGGGCGGAGATGATCCAGCGGCTCCAGCGCCGCAAAGCCATCGTGCTTTCTTCGACAGGTGAAGGTTGTTCGAGCGTGCTCACTCGGCGCTCGGTCAGGTAAAACACCATACAAATCAGCCATCCGATCAACCCTTTGACTGCCGCCACCTCCAGCCGGATCAGCCGGCTCAATAGCAGCACCACAAAGAAATATTGTACGGTGAGGGCCAACGAGTTTATGCGCCAGTCTCGGCTGACGACCAATATCCCGGCTGTGACAAATATACCAGCCACGGCGGGCATGGCGGCCAGGAAGGAAACGCGTTCCAGTAGGTCTACCAACGTCGGCATTACTTACCACCCCATGCCAGTAAGATAATGAGAAACAGCAGCCACGACCACAAAAACGCGCCCGCGCCGCCTACTACCTCGTCGGCGGCCTGGAGCACGCTCAATCCCCGCTCCAGTGCCCCCAGCACCGCATCGTAGCACCAATCGAGGCGCAAAAGGTCGTGGGCCGCGCTGAGCAGCAGGGTCATTCTGGGGCGCAGATTCCCATCCTGCCAGGCGAGCACGCCCCCGCCGGCGAGCGAGACCGCCCACAGTAGCCAGCCTCCCAAGCCCGGCAGCGCGAACAACGTGGCTATTGAGGGAGGTTGGGCATCACCGATAAGTAGCGGTGGGTAAAGGCCCGCTACGATCAACAACAGAGCCGGCAGCCCTTGTCCAACCAGGCGCACTAAAATCACCCAGCGCTGCTTGGGAAAGGGGAAAGAAGCCGGCAGTAGCAGTCGGCGCACCAGCGCGGAAAGCAAAAAGAGGTTCCCAACGAAAAAGGCGACTCCCCACCCCAACTGTCCCGCTCGCGCGATTTCTCCTATACAAGTCGCCCCGGCCACAAAGCCCAGCGTGAGCGGCATCCCCAACAGCGCCATAGCTCCAAACAGCGCCGGGAGGTTCCACCACGGCGATTCTTGTTGCAGGCCATCGTTTAGAAAAAGCAATGCTATTCCCAGCACCCAGGCCGCGCTGCCCGCCGAGATGACCGTCACGGCACTCCCCTTGGCTAGTTGGGCAGCCAATAGCACTATCCCGGTCGCCCCCATGCCGATCCACGGCAGCGCAGAGCGGGCGGTCTTGCAAGACCAGGCAAAAAATCCGCCCAGGGCCAGGGTAGCTGCTGCCAAGATCAGTATCCACGCGCCGCCGGGGATAGCGCCGCCATTGGCCGAGGCAAGACGAAGCCACAGCCCCCAGCCCGTGATAGGCCCAAGCAGAAGAGGGATGACAACAGGAGAAGTAATAGCAAGATCATCAGGGGCCGCCAAGTGAAATGGATAGGCCCACAACCGCAGGATGCCGGCCGCCGCCCACAGCGTCAGTTGGGCTTGACCAGGCTCCATCAACGACCACAGTTCGCTGCTTGTTCCTTCGTAGGAGAGCATCGTCCCCGCCCACAAGAGCAGTGTCGCCAGACTGCCCATGACAAGCCCCCGAACAGCCGCTCGCGTCGAGCCTTCGGCCGTGATGCACCCCACAGCTTGGAGTAGGTCATAGATGGCCCATCCGGCGATCATGGTGAGTGGATTGGCTGCCCACAAGGCAACAAGGCCAGCGGAAAGCAGAGCTAATATTGTGGCCGCGAGACGAGAGGGTAATTCATCCGCGCGGCCAAGCGTCGCCAGGAGCGCACTGCAGGTTGTCAATGCCAGTACGAAAGCCAATGGCTGCATAATGGCATCGCTCTGCAAGATCAATGTGGCGCCAAACAGGGAAACAGGTTCCCACAAAGAGGGGATAAACCTTACAGGGGCCAGCCACCTGAACACCAAAATCAGGATAGTGGTAAAGCCGGCCGCTGCCAGAGCGACGTAACGAGCGTAGGGACAAAAGCGGGGTATGAGAGATAGCCCCAGTAGCCCTAATGCGCCCAGCAGCGGTAGAGCAATAGCGAGAGCAAGGGGAAGTGGCATTAGAGATCAGTGTATTGGTATCATCTCAATATTCTGAGACCGACGTCCCCCGACTTGTTGAGAAGATATGTGTGTTGGTGTACTTTGATACACCTGGCCATTCTAACACACAAGGGGAGAGAGTGCAAACAGGAATTTTGGCCTAAAAAGCGAGTCCCCCTGGTGTACCCAGCGTCTCGCTTTACCAGCCTCAGTAGACCCAAAATATTACGACAACAAGACCTCGGAGGTCTCTCGAGAGCGCCTTTGCCGGTAAAAACGGGCGCAATCTAAGCAATTTTGCTGCCAATGTCACCTTCCGAGACCTCCGAGGTCTGAAATTTGGATCTACTGAGACTGGGTGAGCATCCCATCAGGCTTCCACAGAGTAATTTTAGCACAGCGGGTTACCAAAGACAAATGGTAAGCGGCGGAGGTTGCAAATCTTTTTGTGTTGTGGCATAATACGCTGGTGTGCGGGGCGAGAGTGAAGAAAACAAAGTAGACGTGATGGAGGATGGTAGAGAGAATGAAATCGAGACGTTGGCAGTGGATGGCTTTATTGGTTCTGGCATTGGCTCTCACCTGGGGAGCAGGGACGGCTCAGGCCGAGGAGGGTGGGCCGGTTGTGCGGGTGGTCTATTTTTACTCCGATGATTGCGCCCATTGTATCACTGTCATCAACGAGGTGTTGGAGCCGTTGCAGGAGCAGTACGGGGAGCGGCTGCAGATCAAGATGGTGCAGATTCGCGACCCTGACGCAGCGAGCGGTCTCGACGCGGCCAAGTACGAGATGCTCATCCACGCCGAGGAGTTGTTCGACGTGGCGACCGAGGAGCGCGGGCTTCCGACGCTGCTCATTGACGGGCAGGCGCTCATTGGCGAGGACGCTGTCCGTGAGCAGTTGCCCTGCCTGCTCGATTCCTGCCTGGTAGCGGGGGGCACTGCCTGGCCCGACATTCCTGGGCTGGAGGGAGTCGCTGCTGAGAGCGAGGGAGAATCGGGTTTTGACTTTGGCCAGAGAGGAGAGGAGTTGGAACCCTGCGGCCCGGAGGATGCCGCTGCCTGCGAGGGGCCGGCGACGATCTGGGCGGCCTACTTCTACGAAGTGGGCTGTCAGGAGTGCAGCCGCGCCGAGTACGACATCCGCTACGCGCAGAGCAAGTACCCGCAGTTAAAGGTCGAAGAATACAACGTCCAAGACGATGCAGCTTTGGCAGAGTGGCTGGGTGCTCGCTCGGACGTGCCGGAGGAGCAACGACTAGCTACTCCTGCGCTTTTCATCGGCGATGATTACGTGCTCGGCACCGATATTACCTCCGCAGCGGTGCTGGCGCTGGCCGAGAAGTATGCGCCTGACGGTGCGGATCGCGTGTGGGATGGTTTTGATCCCGAGGTCGCCGAGCAGAGCATCCTTGATCGTTTCCAGTCTTTTGGAGCTCTCACCGTCATCCTCGGTGGTCTGGTGGATGGTTTCAACCCCTGCGCTTTTGCCACGCTGATATTTTTCGTCTCTTACCTGACGTTGAGCGGGCGCAAGGGACGAGAGATTCTGTTGGTAGGGGGAGCTTTTACGCTCGGTGTGTTCCTGGCCTATCTGACGGTGGGGCTGGGCTTTTACAAGGTGCTCGACCTGCTTGGCGCTGTGATCGAGACGTTGGAGCAATGGGTCTATGGTCTTACGGGTCTTTTCTGCGTCGTGCTGGCGGTATACAGTTTCAGTGACTTTCTCAAGGCCCTGCGTGGCGAGATCGGCGATATGACGCTGAACTTGCCCCACAAGTTGCGGATGCGCATCAACGCGGTCATCCGCCGGGGGCGCAAGGCGCGAATGTTTGTCGTCGGCGCTTTTGTCACCGGCGTAGTGGTTTCCTTCTTGGAATTGGCCTGCACGGGCCAGGTCTACGTTCCGATCATATTTGCTATCAGCCGGCCGGGGATGCGTTCGCGCGCCTTTTTCTTCCTCTTACTCTATAATTTGCTCTTTATCTTTCCGCTGGTGGTGGTTTTCATTCTGACTTACTATGGCACTGGCTCGAAGCAGTTCACCCGTTTTCTCCAGGAGCGGGCGGCGACGGTCAAGCTGGGGATGACCTTGCTCTTTGCTGCGCTGGCGGCGTGGCTGCTCGTCTCCATAGCGGTGTAGGGAGCGTGAGATGATCGATGCACAGGCCGAGTTCACCGTCCGGCCCATTGGCCTCATCCACACGCCTTTTGCTGATTCTCCTGGGATGCCGATTCAGGCAGCCCGTTCCGAGGCCGTTGGTCGTGTGGAGGTCTATGCCGAGTACGTTCCGGGTCTGGCAGACCTGAACGGATTCTCTCACGTCATCCTCGTTTACTGGTTCCACCGCGCTGGCGATTTCTCACTTGCGGTGCGGCCTTTTCTCGATGATCGAAGCCACGGTTTGTTTGCCACTCGTTACCCGACCCGTCCGAACCCCATCGGTCTTTCGGTGGTGGAATTAGTAGCGGTTGAGGGCGGCGCGCTCCACGTGCGCGGTGTGGATATGCTTGATGAGACTCCGTTGCTGGATATCAAGCCTTTCGTGGCGGCGTTTGATCACCGGGAGGATGTGCGGGTGGGTTGGCTGACCGGACGAGTGTGAACCTGGAGCGCGCCAGGTAAACGAAACCGCCGTGGGGTCTGCTCCACGGCGGTTTGAGGTATCCGGACAAGATTGGTCATTACTGGGTACAGCCTTCTATAAAGATTTTGTGCCACACGATTTCATATCCCTCTGGACTTGTGTAGTGTCCATAGTCACCAGGACAGCAATCGCTCGGCACTGGCCAGACGAGTTCTCCGGACGTGGTAAAGTAGGTCAGTACGTGTGGGAATCCCGTGAACTCGTTATATGATCCGTCCAGTTCGTTATCTGGAGACACTCCGCTGTGAAAGCAACGATATTCATCGCTCGGTCCTCCACCTTTGCCCCATTCGACTTGTCCCCTAGATGCGGTGCAACTGGCTAAACCTGGGATTGACATCCATAGCGCCTCTCTTGGTGTAGCTGAGACTTGTGGCGTAAAAGTGGGCGCGGGCGTCACTGTTGCTCGTGGAGTAGGAGTCGCGCCTACACTGAAAGCGATCTCTAGGTCTTTTCCAATAGGGTTGCCTTCGATATCTTGCAACTGCCATATGCTAGTATATTGGCCATAACTCGTTGGCGCTTTTAGGGTGATCTCAACCTTTGTGGTTTCACCCGGTGACAGGCGCTCAACTGCCAGCTTTTCTACGACTTCTGTCTCGTCGCCGGATGCAAAGACCAGTTCGATCCCCCGTGGCCAGGTGTATGTGCCTGTGTTCTTGATCTCCCAGCGCTTGACAAACTGCTGCCCTGGTACGAGCACGCTGGGCCATATGCGAGTGTCTTGGGTGATATCAAGATCGTACATACTGGATGGTGTGGGTGTAGGGGATGGTGTGGGTGTGGGTGAGGGAGAAGGGGAGGGAGAAGGGGTAAAGTTGGCGGTGGCTACATAGGTGGCCTGGGCGTCGCGAGTGGCCAGTGCGGCGCCTGCGGCGGCGATTTGAGTTGCAAAGTCATCCGGTGTAAAAGCGGGCGTAACATTTGCGTCAGGCGTGGGCGTCGCGGCTGGCGGAACCAGGGAAGCGAGAGCGGCCAATAATGGCTCTGCCCTTCCTGTGGCGTAGAGGGCGCCCCCGCTGCCAATCAGGATCAGGGCCAGTAGAGCGGCCAGCCATACGCCCCACCGGCGCTTTGGACGATTGTCAGAATTGGCCGGGGCGGCGTAGGCTGGAGCGCTTGGCAGTGTTGCCCGTTCCCATCGCTTCGTCTGCCCCGGTGGGCGGGCGGCGACTGACGTCGCAAAGGCCCCCGACATTGTGGCTGGTTCTGGGGTGATTTGTTCAACGGGTTGGCCGGCCATAGCCCGTTTAAGATCAGCGGCGAGTTCCTTGGCGGTCTGATATCGGTCTTCTGGGGACTTTGTTAGCGCGTGTTCAATTACTGCCTCAATACTGGAAGACAGGTTGGGGTTGACGGTGGTAGGCGGCGGCAGAGGCTCGTTGATGTGTTTGAGAACGATCCCCATCGGCGTCTCGGCATCGAATGGAAGGTGGCCTGTGGCGAGTTGGTACAGGACGACCCCCAACGAGTAAATATCGGCCCGTTCATCTCCTGCCTGTCCCATTCCTTGCTCGGGAGCCATGTACGCGGGCGTCCCGACCATTGCCCCGCTGGCTGTCAATCCGACGACGTTCACCATCTTGGCGATGCCAAAGTCCATCAGAATGACTTGTTCATCCTGGGTGAACATGATGTTGGCAGGTTTAATGTCCCGATGCACCGTCCCGCGGCTATGGGCATAGTCCAAGGCATTGGCAACCGCGCTGATGATACGAATGACCTCTTCTAGTGGCAGCAGTTGGCTTTGTTCAGCTATCTCTTGCAGGCGCGTCTTGAGGCTGGGGCCGTCGACAAATTCCATCACCATGTAGTAGGCATTGTTTTCCGTGTCGAAATCGTGAACCCGAACGATATTGGGGTGACGGAGCATGGCGGCGAATTTCGCCTCACGCTGGAAGCGGGTCAGAAAGTCCTTCTCGGTGGCTAGAAAAGTGTGAAGGACTTTGATGGCTACGTAACGATCTAGGCCTGGCTGATATGCTTTGTAGACCTCAGACATGCCGCCGGTGCCTAGGTGGCCGATAACACGGTACTTGCCTAATGTTTTGCCAATCAATGTTTCGTTCCTTGTAAATAGGGGATATAATTCTATCTACGAGTCCACTGAAAAGGGCTATTTAAACTATAGAGGCGTGGGGAAAACTTGATGTTTGGTACAAGAAAAGTCATTTTGCGCGTCAAAAAGTTATATTCAAAGCCCCTATTTTCTGCACCTCTGAAATTCCTGGTTTTTTCAGTAGAGTCGTTACAATTTTACTACAGGACTGTACGAATAGGGTGAGGAAAGAGTTGCAATTCCGTTAAAGAGCAGTTACGATTTAGGTTGCCTAGATTGGCCATTGCCAGCAGTGTACTCTGGTTACAGCAATTCCCGTTTTGTAGCCGCGATTTCGTCGGATTATGGCAACCGGAGGTTGCACGCAATCCGCTGTCGCGTGTATTTTTCCGCCTTTTCCCCCATAACGGGAATTGCTGCTCTGGTTATCTGTTTCGCCTGGGCAACCAAAACGGCCCTTCTACCTTAGCCGAAGGGCCGCCCCACAAGCGGGTGACGAGATTCGAACTCGTGACATTCAGCTTGGGAAGCTGACGTTCTACCACTGAACTACACCCGCGCACTACCTGGACATGCACCTGGATTATATCGGATGTGCGTTAAATGTCAAATTGCGCTATTTTGCTCTCGGTTGCCAAAACAGTTGCTCGCGGATTGTCAGATCGGTGCCGCGAATCTTGAACGCCAAATCAGCGGCTATGTTGCGCATCAGGCGGTAGCCCAGGGCGGGGTGGTCGTTACATAACTTGATCAGCCGGTCGCGAGGGATAACCAATAGATGCGCTTGCCTCGAGGCGCAGTGGGCCGAGGCCGTTCGTAGCCCTTTATCCACCAACGCAACCTCGCCAAAGGTCTGCCCGCGCCTGAGAGTGGCGACGGTCAGCGATTGAGATGGTTGTTCTGTGGCGGATTGGACGAGATTGGGATTGAGCATGATGTCCACGGCTCCATCCGCTATGACGTACAACTCGTCACCGGAGCTATTCTCTTCAAAGATGATGTCTCCCTTTTTGAGTGTGACTGTTGAGCAAAGGGTTGCGACCATTTCTACTTGAGGCTCGGTCAGGTCGTAAAAGATGTCTGCCTGTTGCAGAGTGTTGAGGTGCTCTTTGTTTGCTTTCGACACGAGATCCCTCCTTTCTTTTCCATCTGATCTAGCGAGAATTGTACCACATTTGCCTGTGGTGTGCAAAATGACCTGATGGCGCGACCTGCGCAGACTTTTGTTGGTCAACCCGCTCGTGATTTCCCCAATGCCCACTTGCTTCCAGTCGCTTTTTGAAGTACAATCTTTAATGAAACGCATTATGGGCCGGACGGTCAGTGACTCTTGCTGAATAGATTTATCTTCCCACGAGAACTTGGAAATTTCTGACCGGTGCGGCTTCCCGTCGAAGGAGAGGCGCAAGGGTGTGGGAGAGAGGTAGTTTATGTCACCCCTATTTTGGTTGGATGTTGTTGCCTATAGCATATCCACACTGCTCGTGACCGCATTGGCGCTGATGCTGTTGGCGTTCGTCGCGCGCTGCATTGGCCGCTGTTCCCGCCTGACCGATCTTGCCATAGTTATGGGGTTATTGGTGATGGGTGCCTTTTCTTTTGCCCTCTTTTGCCACTGTCTGTTTTTCAACCCGCGACTTGGTAGCGGCGGCATGGTCATTGAGGATGTGAGCGTGTTGGGAATAGCGGCTTCCGGCATATCTATTATGTGTGTGGTTTGGTCTCTCATCCTTCTCTTTCTCACCCTGCCCCGAATCAAATGTCGCAGCCAGCGCATCCAGCAGGTCTTTCTCAACCTGACCTCAAACGCCCGCCACGCTCGCTACCCGGATGGCGACCTTGATAAGCGACTGACCATTCGCATCGCAGAGGTGGAGAAAGATGGCCGCCCTCGCGTCTTTACTCCCTTCTTTACCACCAAACGACCCGACGAGGGCGCCGAGTTGGGCTTCTCTGTGAGTTATGGCATTGTTCAGGATCACCACGGCGATATCCGGGTGGAACTGCCCGTTGACTCTGGATGGGAGATGTGACATGACTCGTGTACTGGTAGTAGATGACGAGTTGGGCATCCGCGAGGCCTTCCAGATGCTTCTGGAAGAAGAGGGTTACGACGTGGCTACGGCGGCCGGCTTTTTCGAAGCGGAATTGCTCTTGATTGAACGACCCTTCGACGTCGTCGTGACCGATATTATCATGCCTCACGTCAACGGACTGGCGCTGTTGCAGCGAGTGCGTGAGATTGACAAGAGCATCCCAGTCATCATGGTCACCGGCAAGCCGGACGCATCCACTGCGGCCGAGGCGGTGCGCTACGGCGCTTACGATTACATTGCCAAGCCGGTCACTCTGGATATGCTGCTCCACGTGGTCGGCCGCGCTGCCGAAAAGAAGCGCCTGCTGGACGAAAAGCGTCGCCTGGAGGTGGAGAATCTGGCTTATCAGTCCGACCTGGAAAGAAAAGTGGCCGAACGCACCGTTGAGTTAGAGCGCCGCAACAAGGAACTGGCCGTGCTGATTGACATCGGCCGCGATATATCGGCCACGTTGGATCTGACCACGGTGCTCAAGTGGGTGGCGCAGCGTGCGGCTCAAGTGTGCGAGGCCAACCGTTGCACCATTCTGCTGTTGGAGAAAGGCGGCGAGGTGGCGGTACCTCTCATGTCCCGCTTCGCCGATGAGCGCATGGATCGTGAGATGTGGCGGTTGTTCAAGGATGCGAGCTATCCCATACCGGTGGACCAGGTGCCGGAGGCGCAGCGCGTCGTTCGCGAGCGACAGCCGCTGTTCATTCCAGATGCCTCGGCCTCATCGCTGCCCAAACACCTGATCGAGTCTTTCGGCATTGCGAGCGTGCTCCTCATCCCCCTGACCAGCAAGGAGCACGTTATCGGGTTGATGGCGCTCGATCAAGTCGAGGAGGGACGGGAATTTACCCCCGCACAGGTAGATCTGGCACTGGCTATCGCGGCCCAGGCCACCATCGCCGTTGAGAACGCCCGCCTGTTTGAGGCGGAACAACAGCGGCGACAGGAGGCAGAAACCCTCTACCGGGCGACGCAGGCCCTCGCAACTACCACGCTTGATCTGCCTCAGGTATTCGAATGTATCCTAAGCGAACTTGAACAGGTTGTCCCCTACGACAGTGCCTCGGTACAACTGTTACAAGATGACCGGCTGGAGATCATTGGGGGACGTGGTTTCCCCAATCTGGACGAACTCCTGGGTATTACTTTTGACCTTTCGAAAGAGGACAATCCGAACAGGGAGGTGATACACCGGGGGGCGCCCTTTATCGTAGACGATGCCCCGGCGGTATATTCGAGGTTCCACCAAGAGCCGCACGCTGCCGCCGGCGTCCGTGCCTGGTTGGGTGTGCCCCTCTTGTTCGGCGAGCGGTTGATTGGGATGCTTGCCCTGGACAAGCGAGAGGCTGGTTTCTACACCCCTGGGCACGCCCGTCTGGCCGAGGCGTTTGCTGCCCAGGCCGCCATCGCCGTTGAGAACGCCCGGCTCTACGATGCCGCTCAACGGGAGATCGCCGAGCGCAAGCGGGCAGAGGAGGCGTTACAGGAGAGAGCGGCCCGTCTGGAGCTCGTCGCGCGCGTGGGCCAGAGGACGACCGCGATCCTGGATCTGGACGAATTGCTCGACCAGGCGGCCAACCTGATCGGCGACACGTTCGAGTATTACAATGTGAACGTCTTTCTCGTGGAGGGGGACGCCATCGCGCTCAGAGCATCCACGTTCCCATCCTACAGTCCCTCGGAGAGACTCGTCCGCTTGCGCGTGGGGGCCGAGGGCATCACCGGTTGGGTGGCGGCGCACGGTGAGCCGCTGCTCGCGCCGGACGTGAGCGTAGAGCCCCGCTACCACATAACACTGGAAGGCATAGAGACGCGATCCGAACTGGCAGTACCCATCAAATTGAAGGGCCTAGTCATCGGAGTGCTGGACGTGCAGAGCGCCCAACTCGACGCTTTCTCTCAGGCTGACCTCTTTACGTTGCAGACTGTCGCCGGTCAGCTAGCCATCGCCATCGAGAATGCCCACCTGTACGAAGAGGCAAAACGGCACGTGGACGAGCTCGTAGCCCTGCACAACATTGACGTGGCCATCACCTCAGTATTGGACCCAGACGAAATAGCGCAGGTCGTCTACGAGCAGGTCAGTGAGGTGATGGGCGCTACTACTTTCTACATCGGGTTATACGACGAGGGGCAGGGCGAGCTAGACTTACCCTTCGTTGTGGAAGAAGGAGAACGCTTGTCACTGCCGGCGTTGCCGATCGGAGAAGGAGGCGGATTGACTGGCTGGGTCGTGCGCGCTCAGCAGCCGTTGTGGATCGAGGATATGGAAAAGGAGCGAGACACTCTGCCCGTAGAGCCGATCAGCGAAGGTGTCCCGCCCCGCTCGTTGATGATGTGGCCGCTCGTTGCCAGGGACAAGGTTGTTGGCGTCATCTCTGCCCAATCTGTTGAGCCGTATGCCTTTGACGAGAGTCACCGACGCCTCTTATCCGGCATCGCCAGCCAGGTTGCCATCGCGGTCGAGAACGCCCGGTTGTTCGAAGAGACCAATCGCCGACTGGATGAACTTTCACTTTTGCACGACGTGGCGATAGCCAGCGCGACCACGTTGGACTTTGACGAGATTCTGTGCCGCACCGTTGAAGCGGTGCACAGCAGATTGAACTTGGAAGTTTTCGGCTTCTTGCTGGTTGACGAGGAGGCGGGCGTAGCTCGTCTACATTCCGCTTTTTTGGGAGTTCCAGACGAATTAGTGGATTTCTCTACTCCCCTGGGTGAGGGCATCACCGGCTGGGTGGCCCAGACAGGCCAACCGCTCCTCGCTCCCGACATCAGCCGGGAACCTCGCTATCAGGATGCTATCCCGGGCACCCGCTCAGAGATATGCGTGCCGCTCAAGGTCGGCGGCAAGGTCGTCGGGGTGATGGATGCCGAGAGCACGCGACTCAACGCCTTTTCCGAGGACGATGTGCGTCTCTTTTCCACCCTGGCCTCCCAACTGGGTGTGGCACTGGATAACGCCCGCTTGTTCGAGGAGACCAACCGCCGTCTGGCCGAAGCCAGGCTGATTCAGGAAGTGGTGCTGGCGGCGGCCTCGACGCTCGATTTCGACCTGGTGTTTGAGCGCACTGCCAAGGCGCTCAACCGGGCTTTAGGTATTGAGCGGCTCGGGTTCCTGCTCCCTGACGAGCGGAACGGAGTGCTGGCGCCTCATCCATCCCTGGTTGGCTTTGCGGGAGCCGCTTTCCAGATACCCATCAAGGGCAGCCTGACGGGACGCGCTTATCGCACCGGTCAGCCGATACTGGTGCGAGATTTGGCGCAGGAGCCGGTCTACGAGAGACGCGTCTCCGACGTTCGCTCTGCGCTGGCCGTGCCGGTGCGCATCGCCGATCGCATCGCTGCCATTCTGCACGCGGAAAGCACTCAGGCGGGAGCATTTGGTGAGGATGAGTTGCTTTTATTCGTCACTATCGCCGGACAGTTGGGAGTGACGTTGCACAATGCCCAACTTTATTCGCAATTACAAGAGACCGACCGCCTGCGCACCGAGTTGGTGCAGAACGTGGGCCACGAACTGCGCACGCCGCTGGGCATCATCAAAGGATACGTGGAATTGCTGCGCGATGGCGACCTGGGCCCCATCCTCGATGACCAACAGTCGGCTCTGCAGATCGTTCACGGGCGTATTGTGGCCTTATCACGCTTGATTCACAACCTGACGGTGCTACAAACACTGCCCAGGGAGGCTCTGACGCTGGCGCCGATCTCGCTCGTCGAGGTGGTACAGCGCGCGTTAGAGGAATTCCGAGTCTCTGCGGCGAGGGCCAACATCACTTTCCTGGAAAATCTGCCGACCACCCTGCCGGACAAACTGCCAGACGTGATAGGGGATCGAGAACAACTGGAGCTAGCCTTTGGCCACTTGTTGGACAACGCGATCAAGTTTAGCCCTAACGGTGGTACGGTTACCATTCGCGCCTGGGCTGAACGGAGCGTGGTCTGCGTTTCGATTGCCGATGAAGGGATAGGCATTTTGTCCGAGCACTTGGATCGCATCTTTGAGCGTTTCTACCAGGTGGACGGCAGCGCCAGCCGGCGCTTTGGCGGCATGGGGGTTGGGTTGGCGTTGGTGTGGGAGATCATCGAAGCTCACGGCGGGACGGTTAGCGTGGATAGTGAAGCCAGAGAGGGCAGCACGTTCATCGTTGCGTTGCCCCATGTAACTGGTTCTGAAAATTCTTGAGGAGATGATGACTGATGACAAACACAGAATCCCAAATCTCAAACCTCAAATCTCAAATCCGTGAGTTGGCTTTTCTGCACGAGACCAGTCAGGTACTCACTGCCACGCTCGACCTGGATAGTGTGCTGCGCTCTCTGATGGCCCAGGTGCGGGACTATTTTCGGGTAGATGCGGCCTCGGTCGCTTTGTTGGATGAAGAGACGGAGGAATTGGTCTTTCGCATCGCCGTCGGCGCGGCCTCCGATGCCGTGGTGGGGATGCGGCTGGCTTCCAAACAGGGAATTGCCGGTTGGGTGATTCAGGCTGGCGAACCAGCGCTGGTGCCCGATGCCCATACTGACACGCGCTTCTACTCCGGGGTAGACGATAGCACCGGCTTCCGCGTAAGCACGATGCTGGTTGTCCCCATTAAGGTAGAGGATCGTGTCATTGGCGTGGTTGAGGCGATTAACCCTGCCTTGGGCGCTTTCGATAAAGACGCGCAGCGACTTTTGCTCTCCGTGGCTGACCTGGCCGCCGTCGCCATCCACAACGCCGATCTGTACGAGCGCGCGCGGCAAGCCGAGCGGCGCTACGAAAGCCTCTTTGAGGGAAGCGGCGACCCCATTCTTGTACTGGACTCGGGGGGAAAAGTTCTGAACCTTAACCAGCGGGCGGTCGAGGTTTTGAAACGCTCTCGGGCGCAGGTAGCTGGCGCTTATTTCTGTGATTTGCTCGAGATGCCGCGAGAGACGTGCCAGGCAGTCATACGACGAGCTAGAGAGGGGCAGCGGCCTAACATGGAGGTAAAGATACCATCCAGTGAGGGGATCAGAATTTTGGAAGCGCATCTATCCAAGATTGATTACGGCGGACGCGAGGTCATCCAGTGGCTCGGTCACGACATCTCGGAGCGGGCGGCGTTGGAGCGCATGCGCAAAGATCTGACCCACATGATCGTCCACGATTTGCGCAACCCGTTGAGCAGCATTATGAGCAGCCTGCAACTGATCCATACCGCCTTTGTCGAGCGCGACATGACGTTACCGGTCGTAAAGTTATTGGGTATCGCTAGGCGCAGCGGCGAGAAACTGCATCAACTGATTGATTCGCTGCTGGACCTGGACCGGCTGGAGGCGGGCGAGACAGAGTTGAAAGAGACTTGGCTAGAACCCGCGTCCTTGGCTCAAGAGGCGATAGAGCAAACCCAACCGCTGGTGCTGAGTAGGAGGCAGGACTTGGAGGTGCAGTTTAGCCCCGATCTACCGCGAGTGTCCGCCGACAGCAATATGATCCTGCGTGTGTTGACGAACCTGTTGGACAATGCGGTAAAATTTACCAGAGATGAGGGACGCATTACGTTCAGCGTGGAACAAGAGGGGGAAGAAATACTGTTCACCGTGTCTGATACCGGTCCCGGTATTGCGCCGGAGCATCACCGGCGTGTCTTTGATCGCTTTGCACGCCTGGAGAATGCTGAGAACTTTAAGGGAACTGGCCTGGGGCTGGCATATTGTAAGCTGGCCGTGGAGGCTCACGGAGGCCGCATTTGGGTGGAGAGCGCGGTTGGTGAGGGCAGCTGTTTCAAGTTCACGCTGCCCTTGGAGACGGAGGGAATGTAGGTCGGAATGTCAATCCGACTTGCTCTTGCCCCCACTTTTTAAAGATACGTTCACTACCGGACACTTTTTCAGGGGCGCCAAAATCAGTTACACAGAGAGCACAGAGAAGGCGCAGAGATACACCGAGATATTGAAAATCGGATCGTTTGACGAAGGAACTGCTTCACACTGGTAGGTTCTCTCAAAAAAACGTAACCGTTCAGGTAGGGCCATTTTTCTTACCGCAGAGATCGCAGAGGTCGCAGAGTCAGATGAAAATATCGTCTCGTAGGAATAAAATGAGAAAACTCGGCGTTCTCTGCGCCCTCTGCATAGCAGAGGCTTCTGCGGTGAAAATCACACGTACACCTGAACGATTACAAAAAAACCTCTGTGTGTCTCTGTGGATTCTCCGCGAATCTCTGTGTAATCAAGAGCTTGGCAAAAGTGTCCGGTAGCAAAAAGATACGGATAAATCAGATGACTGAGCGATTGTATTATACAGATTCTTACTGCACCCACTTCTCTGCCCGCGTAATCGAGCAGCTCACTTGGGAAGGTCGTCCGGCTGTCGTGCTCGACCGTACCGCCTTTTACCCCACTTCCGGCGGTCAGCCAGCCGACCAGGGCATGCTGGGCGGATTGGACGTGCTCGACGTTATCGTGCGCGAGGAGGATGACGCTATCGTCCACGTTCTTTCCGGAGACGACCCTTTGGATTTTCCGAAACCCGATGGGTCTGAAATCGAAGGAGTGTTAGATTGGCCCCGCCGCTTCGACCACATGCAACAGCACACCGGCCAGCACATCCTCTCCGCTGCCTTTGAGCAGCTACTCGATGCCGACACCGTTGGGTTCCACCTGGGCGCGGAGGCGAGTACCGTGGACATTGACGTCCCTCAGCTTGATCCGGCGGCCGTGGAACCGGTCGAGAAACTAGCCAACCACGTGATCTGGGAGAACCGTCAAGTCAGTGTCTGTTTCGTCGGCCAAGACAAAGCGGCCACGCTGCCCCTGCGGCGTCCGCCGGCCGTGGAGGGGTTGGTGCGCATCGTAGAGATCGCCGACTTTGACGTGAATCCCTGCGGCGGAACGCACGTCGCCCGCACCGGCGAAATTGGCCTGATCAAAATCGTGCGACTCGATCACCGTGGGGATGAGACACGCGTCGAGTTCCTATGCGGAGACAGGGCCTGGCGCGACTATCGGGACAGGAGCGCGATGACCAATCGCCTGTCTGTCCGGCTGACCGTCGGTTACTGGGAGCTGGACCGGGCCGTGGAACGGCTGCAAGAGGATGCCAAGCAATTGCGGCAAGACTTGCGGCGGGTGCGCAAGCGACTGTTGGAGGCGGATGCCGCCGAACTGGTGGAAACCGCCGTCACTCGTGGGCCGTACCGTGTGGTGTGCCGGGTCTTGGAGCAATCGAGCAGCTTCTCTGAGGAATTGCCGGGGGAACTGCGCAGGCTGGCTCAAGCGTTGACGCAGCACCCTGGCACAGTCGCTTTGCTGACTGGCGTCGACGAGCGAACGCACTTGTGCTTTGCTTGCGCCGAGGGGCTGGACCTGGATGCGGCATCGTTGCTCCGCGAGGCTTGCGCGCGGTTGGGAGGCAAAGGAGGGGGTCGCTCTCACCTGGCCCAGGGCAGCGCACCGCCAACCGCTCCAGCCCACATCAAAGTTGTGTTATCTGATCTGGCGTCAAATATCGAATCTAACGACAAAGGTTAAGGGCTATGAAAGAAATTGCATCCAATGTTTACGTTTCAACTGAATATCCCGGCGTCAACGTCGGGTTTATCGTTCTGCCGGAGGGGGCCATTGCCATAGATGCTCCGACCTTGCCCCAGGACGCCCGCGCCTGGCGGAAGCGCATCGTAGAGACTGCCGGAGGGCCTATCCTGTACGTGGTGCTCACCGACGCTCATCCCGATCGGGTGTTGAGTGCAGAGTTACTAGAGGCCCCCATTGTTGCTGATCGGGCAGCTTATGAGCGGGCAATTGCTTACACCGACGGTTTCTGGCGCAGCGTCGTCGAAGGCTGGACGCGTCGCTATCCGGGGGCAGCCGATGATTTGGCTGGATCAACTATTGCGCTGCCAGAGATACTGTTCGATGGCTCCCTGACATTGCACAAGGGCGGCGTGGATGTGCCGCTTCGCAGCATCGCGGGCGGCGCTCCGGGTAGCGCCTGGGTTGACCTCCCCGATCGCGACGTGCTCTTTGCGGGCGATCTGTTAGTTGTGGGCGCTCATCCCTTTATGGAAGCAACGCTGGATACAAAGGCTTGGTTGTACACTTTGAAATGGATTCGCCGTGACCGTTTCTCGGATACCATCATTGTTCCTGGTCGCGGGCCGCTCTGTGACCAATCCGCCGCCAGCCCGCTCAGTGAGTACATCGCGCTGGCGCGCCGGCGAGCGCGTTCATTGGTCAATGGTGCGCAAGAGGATAAAGCGGCCGTGGTGGACGAATTACTCTCTTTTTTCCCCGTCTCGGACAATGAGATAAAGTTGGTTCAGCGTTGCATCAAAACTGGGCTGGAGCAATTGTGCGGCGAACTGCAAGCGGACGAACTGCAAGTAACGAGTGATGGCGCTGAATAATGAGCAAGGTTTTCATCCTGCCTGAACCCCATACCCCAGCCGACCGCGTCCGCGGGGCGCTAGATGAGGCCGCGTGGATGATGCCTGCTAAGAAGCAGTTTTTTGGAAAAGCCCAAAACCCCGCCCCCACTGTTTCTCGTAAAATGAAGAACGCCGTATGCTAACGTTTCCATTGGCTACGACTTCGCCGTAAGCGAAAGGAGTTGCCCAGGTGACACAAGATGAGAGTTTGGAACGGTTGAGGGCTGCCAAGACCGCACACGAGGCCGATTTGATGCGCAGGGCCAACGTCGTCGGTGTGGGTATTGGGCTGCGGCGGCGCGGTGGGGAACTGACCAGTGAACGTGCCATTGTGGTCTCGGTGGTTCAGAAGATGCCTCTTTCCCAACTCGCCCCAGGCGACGTGATACCGCGTGAGTTGGACGGGATGCCCGTGGACGTCCAGCCTGTTGGGGAACTGCGGGCATTTCATACTCTGTAGCGGAAAGGTAAGCGTTCAGGGGAGGAAGAAAAAACATCCAAGACCTCCGAGGTTTACGAAATAGCATTCTCGCGCGATTTCTGATGGTACGCAAGTTGCTTTCCAAGCCAAATTACTGCTGAAACCTCAGAGGTCTGACGGTTACACGGAAAGCTGGTTTATATAGGAAAGGAGATGAAAATGACTACAGAACTGATGGCTCAAGTTAGGCAAGTGAAAGGGTCTCGTGTTTTCGAGTTGCTGAGCAAGATCAACGTTGTAGGGGTTGGCCTGGGCTACAAGATCAGCCAGGGGGTCAGTACTGGCGAACTGAGCCTCATCATCTCGGTGGCGCGCAAGGTGGAGACCTCCGCTCTGGCGGCGAAGGACATAGTGCCGCGTATGCTCGATGGCGTCAAGACGGACGTGGTGCAGACGGGCGTACTGCGCGCTTTCCAGTCGCCGCGCGACCGCTGGCGGCCCGTCGTTCCACCGGGCGTCTCGGTGGGGCACTATCGCATCACCGCCGGCACCTTTGGCTGCCTGGTGCGCCGGGGCGCGGAGACGTTCATCCTCTCGAACAATCACGTCCTGGCCAACAGTAACGACTGCGAGCGGGGAGACGCCATCCTCCAGCCGGGCGCCGCCGACGGCGGCACAGCCGATGACCGTATCGCCACGCTGGCCGATTATGTGCCCATTGACTTTGGCGCCGCTGAACCAGACTGCCCCATCGCCGGAGGCTCTGCCAAGTTGCTGAATTACGTCGCCAGGGCGCTTGGCTCGAGCCACCAACTGCAAGCGGTGAAGCAGACCTCGGGTGAGAACCTGGTAGACGCGGCGCTGGCTCATCCTCTCTCGCCGGACCTGGTGAAAAACGAGATTCTCGGCATCGGCGCTCCGATCGGAACCGGCGCAGTCACGTTGGGGACGGAGGTGCAAAAGTCGGGACGCACTACCGGTTGCACCCAGGGTACCATCACCCAGATTGACGCTACGGTGCGCATTGACTATGGTGGCAGATCGGCCCTCTTCACCGGACAAATGATCGCCGGAGCAATGAGCCAGCCCGGCGACTCGGGTTCGGCGGTGCTGGATATGGATAAGCGGGTGGTGGGATTGCTCTTTGCCGGCTCCGACGCCGTTACGATCATGAACCCGATTGACGAGGTGCTCTCGGCGCTGAATGTGGAATTGGCGCTCTAGGTAGGGAGTAAGAAGTGGGGAGAGTAATGGCTATGGAGCGACGCCAGTGTATGTTCCTGTCAGTTCGCTGATTGCCAGGATGCGCCCCTCCATCGCCGTCAGCACCTGCTCTCGTGTGGCGCCTGGCTCAAGTTCCAGCGGCGCGTCCAGCGCGTAGAGGGCGAAAGCGTAGCGATGCGTTTCGCCAGAGGATGGGTAAGGGCCAATGTAGCCTAGTTCCGCGTTGGTGTTCAGCCCCTGCCAAGTCCCGTCCGGCAACAGGGGTTGTTGGAGTACGCCTTCTGGCAGGCCGGTAGTATCGGCAGGGATGTTATAGACGACCCAATGGGAGAAGGCATGATCTCGGTCATCCATCAGCAACGTCAGGCTTTGTGTTCCCTCTGGCGCGTGATCCCAGACCAGTTCGGGAGAGACGTTATCCCGGAAGAAACCGAACCGCTCCGGGATATCGCCGCCCGGTTCAAACGCGGGGCTAGAGATGGCGAGTGGCAGCGGGGTGGGTGTAGGTGTGGGGGTTGATGTGGGTGTGGGCGTTGGGGTAAGAGTGCTCGTTGGCGTGAGCGTCGGTGTAGGTGTGGGCGTGGGAGGGATGGGGGTAGAGGTGGGCGTTGGTGTGGGCGTCGGCGATGGTGCCAGGTTACCGCAGGCGACCAGCGATGTGATCGTGACCAACGCGAGAAGCGACAGCGCGTTTAGCTTCATTCTGGGTCTCCCCTACGAATTTCGCAGCACCAGTGGCAAGTAGTCACGCTGTTTGTTGCTCCATGGGTTGACTCACACCTCGATGGGATCGCCGCGAGCGCCTCGTTTTATTTCTTCTTTGCCAATATCCTTAGCGTTTATCCATTGCGCATAGTTTAGGGGAAATCGCCGGGGATGTCAAGCAAAGGTTGGCAAGCAGTTCCCGTTGTGCTGTGATGGGCTTGTGCCCCCGTGCAGTTTCTTGAGAGCGTAGCTCCTTGCTTCCGCCCGTGCTTTCTTGTATAATGGAGCGTAAGAGGGAGATGCGGCGTGCTTGGAGTCTTGCCAAAAGCTGTTTCTTGGCAGGAGACATCACCCTCGTGGGCGGGCTTCTCGCGGGCGTGCCAAGCGTGGTGCTCTTACATTGGCAACGCGTGCCCGCAACCTCCCGCCCCGCAATTATCCTCATTCGGGAGTGTCATTTATGGAAACATCGCAGAAGCAAATTAGCCTTGGGACGCGCTTGGCGCGCGCGATTGTATTCTTCGTATTGGCAATTGCCGCTACTGCCTTTCTGGCTGCTCACGTCCTGGCCTGGCGCTGGGCCGCCGAACCGTTCTTGGGGCTATTGCTCGAACCGACGCTGGTGCTCAGCCCCTTGCAGGGCAGCGGGTGGGCGCGTCTGCAATTTGACCCGCCGCTGGAGCAGCCTGATCGTTTGGGCGCCATTGATACCCAGCCCGTGGAGCGATACTCCGACGTGACCGCCATCTTGAGCAAGCACGAAGTGGGGGACGTCGTGTGGGTGCTGGTCTCCCGTTCCGATGGGAATGTGCGGGAGGAGCAAATCACCCTCGCCCCCTTCCCGCTAAAGGATATGTTTTTAATTTTTGTCGTCCCTTATGTGGTAGGGCTGGTCTATTTGGGCATCGGCATCTGGGTCTACTGGGTACAGGGCTGGGGCCGGGCCGGGCAGGTGTTCACCGGATTGTGTGTCTCCATCGCGTTGATAGTGGGGCTTCTCTTCGATGTCAGTACGACGCACCGGATGGCCATCCTCTTGAGCGCGGCAGTGCCTTTCGCAGCCGCCACTGTGATGCACCTGGCGATGGTCTTTCCCCAAGAACCCCGTTTCGTGAAGCGGGCGCCATTTTTGCGCCTGCTCCCCTACCTGCCGGCGACGTTCCTGGCGCTCCGAGCCACCTTTAGTATCTATGACATCGGCCGGCCCTGGGAGTACATTGGCCGCTGGCGCGATGGCTATCTCTTTGTCGCTGTGAGCATTTTATTCTTTCTGGGCATGCTCGTCTACCGGCTGGTCAAGCCTTCATCTCCCTTGATTCGGCAGCAAAGCCGCATCATTCTCCTGGGCGCGACCCTGGCCTTTCTGCCGGTTGTCCCCTGGCTGCTGATCAACGGCCTAGGCCGGACAATGCCTTTTCTTCCATCGGTCTATGCTCCATTGTTTACCCTTTTTCCCCTTTCTATCGCTTACGCCATCCTGCGCTATCGCTTGATGGATGTGGACCAAATCCTCAGCCGGGGTGTGGCCTATGGAGCCTTGACCTTTATCGTCGTGGTGGCCTATTTCGCGCTCATCAATGGCGTGAGCCATTTCGTTGCGGTCACGGCCAGCGATCCGATTTTGCTTTCCCTCTTTGTCTTGACGTTGGTGTTGCTCTTCAATCCGCTGCGGGGCTGGATTCAGCGACTGGTGGACCGCATTTTTTTCCGCGAGGTAGTGGACTACCGGACGACGCTCCAGGACTTTAGCCGCGAACTGACGCAGACGTTGGATCTGGACGCCGTGTTGGCCGGAGTCGGCAAGCAGGTTGAGAGAACGTTGCACCCCATTCGCCAGTGGGTTTGTCTTTACGACGAAGATCGTGCTTGTTACGTCGGGCGATCTGTGAGGGAGGGGCAGCCGGCGACGCGCGCCGTCACCTTTGCGCGCGACGGCGCACTGGTACGTTGGCTCAAGGAACACCAGGAGTGTCTGTACCTGCCGGCCGACGTGGAACTGCCGGATGAGTTGACCAGTGAGTGGGGAGAGATGCGAGCATTGGGAGCGGTGGCCTACGTCCCACTGCGCTCGCGGGAGCGGTTGAGCGGCTGGTTGGCGCTAGGCCCCAAGCGCTCTGGCAAACTGTACTTCCCCGACGACCTGGCCTTTCTCAGCGCGCTGGCCGACCAATCGACCCTGGCGGTGGAGAACGCGCGCTTTTTCGCCAGCCTGCGCCGCAACTTGGCCGCCACCACCGAGATCAAGAACCTGATGGGTGATGTTTTCAGCAGCATCGCCAGTGGCGTCATCACCACCGACGTTCAAGACCAAGTGACGCTCTTCAACCGCGCCGCCGAGAGCATTCTGGGTATCCCGGCCGCGGCGGTGATAGGCAATCCGTGGGAACAAGTCCTGCATCCGTTGGGAGAGGACCTGCACACTATGTTGAGGTTGGTCAAACGCGGCGAGTCCCCGATGCTGGCCTACGAAGTTCGATCAGATCTGCCCACGCGTGGGCCGGTCTGGCTGCGTATGAACCTCTCACCACTCAAGGACAGCCGCGGCGAGACCACTGGCGTCACCATTGTGGTAGATGACCTGACGGAGCGGCGACAATTAGAGGCGAGCGTGCGCCGTATCCGGGGAACGTTTGAGCGGTACGTGGCCCCGGCCGTGGTGGAGCAGTTGCTCTCTCACCCCGATAGCGTCCGGCTGGGAGGGGCGCGCCAGGAGGTCACCAGCTTTTACGCCGATATTCGAGGGTTCACGGCTTTTAGCGAGAACACCACGCCCGAGTTCCAGATTGAGGTGTTGAATAAGCATCTGACGCTGGCGGCAGGCGCAATCCTGGCCTATGAGGGCACACTGGATAAATTCGTGGGCGATAGTGCGATGGCGATCTATAACGCGCCGGCGCCGCAGAAGGATCACACCATGCGGGCTGTGCGCACGGCGCTGGCGTTGCAACAGGGAGTGCGCGAGTGTCACGCGCAGATGGATGAGCGAGAGCGGCTTCATTTTGGTATCGGCATCACCGTCGGCGAGGCAGTGGTGGGCAACATCGGCTCGACTGTGGTGCAGAATTTTACCGCTGTCGGCGATTGCGTCAATTTTTCAGCCCGACTCTCCAACCTGGCCGGGCCGGATCAGGTGTTCATCAGCGCCGAGGCCTACGAGCGTGTCAAGAACCGCATTGAGGCTGATTTTATCGGTCACGTGCAAGTCAAGGGGCACAGCCAGCCCGATCCCGTCTATGAGGTGCTAGGGTTGCGGGAGGAAGAGGCCGACGAATGGGTGTATCCTGACCCGCTGGCGTAGGTAAAGGTAAGCTTGCTGCTAAGCCTATTTTCCGCACCTCTGGACAGCTTGATTTGGGGCTTGACACTTTGTTCTTCCAAACCCAATTTGGGCAGATTCGCCGTCTGGGTCAGTGAGAAACCAGGTTTTTTCTGAAAAACCTGGTTTCTTTCCCCGCTTTTTGAAAAAGACACAAATAGGCTGCGTCAGGATGCGAAATATAGGCTAAGATAGCCATGATGATTTAAGACGTAGGCGAACTCACAGCGATGTGTCAGACCTCCGATCTCCCTCCAACCTCAGAGGTTTGACCGAGGGCATCTGCGATGGGTGAAGCGCAATGAGGCTATCCTGCCTGCTGCGTTTGTGACAAGCGAGCGCTGATGGGAATCAGGTCTGGCGGACTTTGGAGAGCCTATATCGGCAAACGCCAAGGCTTTACTGACCCGGAGAGCCTGTTTGCTTTCTTCAGCGCACAGACCAGGGAAGTTTCCGGGCAATAAGCGGTCTCGCCGGACGGCTGTGAAAGCCATTAGCAGAGTGCCCGTTATGCCGCGCCGCTGGCAATCAGCACGGTGATGGTCGTCAGGAACCAGTGAATCAGGAACGGGTAGAGGAACGAGCGGGTGCGCCAGGCGACGTAGCCGAACGCACTGCCGCCAAAGATGCAACTCAGCGTCTCTAGCTCCGGCTTGCCAAAGTGGGCGATGGTGAAGGGCACGGCCTGCAACAGGATGGCGTAAGGGCCGCAGACCGGGTAAAGTGCAAAGAGTAGAAAGCCCCGAAACAGGAACTCCCAGCCGAAGAGGTCCAATCCGTTATCAATGATCAACGGAACGATAGAGTTGGCCCGGAGTGCGTAAAAGTCTCGAATGCTTCCGCTGCGGGCCACGAACAACATCACCAGTGTCATGCCGCCGCAACCCAGCGCCGTGAGCGCCAGGCCGGCCTTCCAATCACCCAACTGAAATCCGTAGCGGGAAGGCGACTCGCGGAACAGAAACAAGATGACCAGCAGCGGCACGCCCAGGTATAAGAATAGCCGGTCATAGGCTTTGGAGGCAAAGATGCGGTGATAGTGGTCCACCGACATCGCCAGTGTGGAGACGACAATGACGGTGACCGGTTTCCAGTCCATGCCGAGTTCTTTGAGACGCATTGGGGTGTTCCTTGTCTGATTTATTGTCACGGCGGATAGCTTCCTACCGCTCCCCCCGCGCTTCGGCGTCGAATCGCTCAAAGAAGGCGACCATGTAGGCGTGGCGTTCCTCAGCGATGGCGCGGCCGGTGGGAGTGAAGAGCCGGTTTTTGAGGCGCGATAGCTTGACCACGAACTCGTGTACCGGCGTGTGCGCGTCCGGGTCGTCCCCTTCTTCCAGCCAGCGGGCCACATCTACCTTCTCAATGGGCGCCCATAGTCGCTGGCCGCGCGCGCCGCCGTAGGCAAAGGCCCGCGCCACTCCCACCGCGCCGATGGCGTCCAGCTTGTCGGCGTCAAAGAGCACGCGCGCCTCCAGCGTCTCCGGGGCGGGGTCGGTGCGGAAGCGGTGGGAGGCGATGGCGTGGCTGACGGCTTTCACCTTGTCAACCGGATGATTGGCCAATATCTCCCACACATACTCGGCGCCAAAGGCGGCGTGATCGCGGCCGGCGGCCTCGTCCATTGCTCGTCCCACATCGTGCAGCAACGTCGCAGCCCGAATGATTTCGAGATCGGCTCCCTCGGCCCGCCCGATACGCTCGGCCAACGCCAGCACGCGCAGCACGTGGTCAAAGTCATGTATCGCGTCGGCGCCCTCGTAATAGCGGTGTGCCTCGGTGATGGTTATCATACGTGTGTCTCCTCCGCTACCTGGTCTACCACGGCCCGAAAGTCTCCCGTCCGGCGGTAGACGGCGAGTTGGCGGTCGGCGCTGGTGCCCTGGCTCAGGATGGTGTGGGCGTACTCGATCTCCGCCCGGCTGCCCAGATCGTCCACCACGTCGTCTATCCAGGCCAAAAGTTCTTCGATCAGTGTTGGGAACGATACTTCTCTCGTCTTGCCAAAATCAATCAATTTTCCTTTGATGCCATAGCGCACGGCGCGCCATTTATTTTCGTCGAGCAAATGTTTGGGGTACAAGCGCCAACTCTGATTGGCCTGGCGCAGTTGTACCAATTTTGCTACGATGGCTTGCACCAGGGCCGCAATGCACAACGTCTCTTCCACACGGGTACACATATCGGGGATGCGTATTTCTAGGGTGGGGAATTTTTCGCTGGGACGCGCGTCCCACCAGATGTGGGTAGGTGCATCAATGCTGCCTGTCGCCAGCAGCGTGTCCATATAGCGGCGGTAGTCGGCGTAGGAATTAAAGATGGGCGGGATGCCAGTGCGGGGCAGGCTCTCGAAAACGACGCTGCGATAGGATTTCAACCCGGTATCGCGGCCGTGCCAGAAAGGGGAACTGGTCGAAAGAGCGTGCAGATGGGGCAAAAAGTAGCGCAATTGGTTCATCACCTCTATCAGCAACTCTCGGTCCTCGATGCCGATGTGGACGTGCATACCAAAGATCAACAGCCGCCGGCCTACGTCTTGCAGGAAGCGGGCTAGTTCGGGATAGCGGCCAAAGGGGGAGATCGTCTGGTGTTCCCAGAGCGAGAAGGGGTGCGTGCCCGCCGCCGCGACCCATAGTCCCTCTCGTTCGGCCAGTTCCCGGATCGAGTGGCGCATACGGGTCAACTCGCGGCGCGCTTCCTGGATGTCCTGGCAGATGCGGGTGCCGGCCTCTACCTGCGATTGCATAAATTCGGGCCGGATCTGATCGGGCAGCACAGCCCGGCCCTGTTCGAGGAACTGTTGCACGTAGGAGCACAACTCCCGCGTAGCGGGGTCTACGATTTGGTATTCCTCTTCGATGCCGATGGTCAGTGAGGGGGTGGACATAGTTTTACATTACGTAACTACCAGCTTGGACTGTTACACAGAGTTTCACAGAGCTCAGCAATTCCCGTTTTGTAGCCGCGATTTCCAAATCGCGTCTGTTTTTCCGCGTAAAGCGCCCTGCGCGATTGCGAAATCGCGGCTACGACCTGACTTTTCCCCCATAACGGGAATTGCTGCACAGAGCTTGTCACGGAGGGGCACAGAGAAAAAGATATTTTTACTGTATTCTCTGCGAACCTCTGTGTCTACTCAGTGGCTCTCTGTGTCCAGATCAGAATAGCCTGAGTAGTAACTACATTATAGCAAATAGTGTCCCAGTGCGTTCATCATGACGGCCAATCCCAGCGGCAGTGCGCCCTCGTCAAAATCAAAGCGCGGGTTGTGATGAGGCGCATCCAGCCCGCGCTCTGCGTTGGCCGAGCCGAGGAAAAAGTAGCAGCCCGGCACCTCGCGTAAGAAAAAAGCCGCGTCCTCGCTGCCCATCGTCTGCTTGCCAGAAAAGACATTCTCTGGGCCGACCACCGCCCGGGCCGCTGCCCGCACCACTTTGACGGCCTCGGCATCGTTGACCACCGCCGGCGTCAGGGGAGTGATCTTCAATTCGGCCTCCGCGCCACAGGCCGCCGCCACGCCCTCGATCACCTCGCGCACCCTTCGCAATACCGTCTCCCGCACTTGCGGGTCGTAGGTGCGGATGGTGCCCTCCATCTGGACTTGCGATGGGATGACGTTAAAGGCGTCGCCGCCCCGAATCTGGCCTACCGTCACCACCGCCGTCTCTAGCGGGCCGACGTTGCGGCTGACGATGGTTTGTAAGGCCACCACAACCTGAGCCGCGACGACGATAGGGTCCACCGTCCGCTGGGGCTGCGCGCCGTGCCCGCCTTTTCCCCGGATGGCGCAGTGCCACCTCTCGGCGGCTGCCATGACCGCGCCTGGCGTAGCGTCTATTGTGCCCACTGGCGCGTCGTTCCAGACGTGGGTTACTAGGACAACGTCAGGGCGGGGTTTTTCCAGCACACCTTCTCGCATCATCACCTCGGCCCCGTTCATCCCCTCCTCGCCCGGCTGAAAGACGAGTTTGAGCGTGCCGGCTATCTCGTCTCTGCGTTGCGCCATCAGGGCGGCGACGCCCAGTCCGATCGCCATATGACCGTCGTGGCCACAGCCGTGCATCACGCCGGGGTTCTGCGATACGTAATCGGTCTCGTTCTCCTCGGCGATGGGCAGCGCGTCCATATCGAAGCGCGCCATCACCACTGTCCCGGGCTGCTTCCCCTCCAGCAGCCCGACCACGCCAGTGTGGGCGACGCCCGTCTGCACCTGGTAGCCCAGTTCGCGCAACTGCTCGGCGATGATGCCTGCCGAGCGGTGTTCCTGGAAACCGATCTCTGGATGCGCGTGAAAGTCGCGCCGCCAAGCGACTAGTTGCTCGCGGAGCGATTCTGCCTGGGATTTGAAATCTATCTGATTTGACACGTTTCCCTCTTTTCGCTAAACACAAAAACCAGGTTTTTCTTTAGCGAAGCGACGTAAGCAACGCGACAAAAACCTGGTTTTTTCTCAGGTACACACCGATGCACCATTTTGGGCAGGCGCTGCCCCTACTTTTTTTTAATCAGCTCTACTTGTTCAACCGGCACTTCCAGCCGCCGGTCATCTATGCTCACGACGACTATTCCCTCCAACGGCAACAGGTCTATCACTTTCCCCTCGCCGTGAGGGGTTTTTACGCGCCTCCTGCGCCGGGGCATTATTTTGCACGCCTCGCGGTACTGCTCATACTCGTAGGTAAGGCAGCAGCGCAGTCGATTGCACATCCCCGTGATCTCTGAAGGGCTGAGCGAAATCCCCTGCACCTTGGCCATTTTGATAGAGATGCGGCTGAACTCGGGGAGGCAGCGAGAACAGCAGCGTAGTTCACCGCAAGAGCCATAACCACCCAGTAGTTTAGCATGGTCGCGCGGGCCGATCTGCCGTAGGTCTATGTGGACATCCACCGCGCGCTGCAAGCGCTGCCGCAGCCTTTTGAGGTTCAAATCCTGATTTTCGCTCACGTACAGCAACGTCAAACGCTGGCCGTCAAAGGCGTATTCGGCGCTGACGATTTTGATAGGCAGGCCCAACTGCTCGGCCGCTTCGCGCGCAACGATCAGGGTTTCCTTCTCTTTTTGCTGCCATTGCTGTCGCCGCGCCAGGTCGAGGCCGTTGGCCCGCCGCTGCACCGGCTTGAGTTTTTTGATATCCTCGCCCGCGCGCAAGGGCCGCATACAGACCGCTTCTCCCAATTGCTGGCCGCGTACAGTCTCGACGAGGACAAAATCCCCCGTCCGCAGAGCCTGGTCACTGGCGTAAAAGTGATAAACCTTGCCCGTAGGCTGAAAACGGACGCCTACTACTTGAGATTCAGAAACGGCGCCTCGCATCACTTTTTCTTCTTGGCGGCTTTTCGTTCGCGTTCTGCCTGAGCGGCGGCGTATTCAGTGGGATGAATCTCGGCGTGGTACGATAGCGGCTTTGATAGCTGATCCATGTCCCATAGGAACGAGCGTTTAAAATCGGCCAGTTCGTAATCGTGCCCCATCTTGATGGCGTCGAACGAGCAGAACTCGGCGCACATGCCGCACGACATACAGATGCTCACATCAACATAGAACTCGGCCGCTTCTCGCTTCGGTTTGCCCGTTTCGGGGTCGGCGGCGCGTTTGATCCAGATGCACTGAGTAGGGCAGGCTCGCACGCAAATGCCGCAGGCGGTGCAGCGTGGATTGCCCGTCTCTGGGTCTACCACCTGGAAAGGGAACATGCGGAAATTCTCTGGGAGCGGTAATCGCTCCTTGGGATATTGCACGGTAAAGATGCCTTTGCTTTTGGGACTTTGCCGGGCCGCGATGTTCTCGGGCCGGTACCGTTTGCCCAGGTAGCGAATATCTTCCACATAACTCATCACAAAGCGTCTCAGAGTGACGCTCAACGATTTGGCTATTCCTAATCCATACATTATCGGTCCACCTCGCCCAGTGTAATATCTATGCTGCCCAGAATGATCACCGCGTCAGCGATCAAGTGTCCGCGACACATTTCGTTCATCGCTCCCAGGTTGACGAAACTGGGGGTGCGGATGTGATAGCGATAAGGGTTCGCTCCGCCGTCGGATACCAGGTAGAAGCCGTATTCCCCCTTGGGGGCCTCCACCCGGCCGTAGGCCTCGCCCGCCGTGATTTTGACGGTGTGCTTTTTCTTGCCGGCCTGGATTGGGCCTTCCGGCAGCCGGTCGAGCGCCTGGCGCAGGATGCGTAGCGATTGCCGCATCTCTTCTATGCGCACCATAAAGCGGCTAAAGACGTCGCCGTCGTAGCGCACTACCACGTCCCAATCGAATTGGTCGTAGACAGAGTACGGCTCGGCGCGGCGTACGTCGTAGGGGATACCGGAGCCTCGCAGCAACGGGCCGGTGCAGCCATAGGCCACGGCTTTCTTTGGCGGCAACACGCCGACTCCCTCGGTGCGGGCGCGAAAGACCTCGTTATCCGCCACGAACCTTTCCAGATCGTCCACGGCGTTCGGCAACCGTTCGTTGACCAGTTCCTTCGCCAGCGGGACGAACCCTGCCGGCAGGTCGCGGGCCACGCCGCCAAAGCGGAAATAGTTGCACATCATCCGCCCGCCCGACGCCATCTCGAGCAGATCCAGGATCAGCTCTCGCTCTTCCAGGCCGTAGAGCATGGCGGTAAAGTAGATGCCGATGTCGTTGCAAAAGGCGCCAATGGCGACAAAGTGGTTCATCACGCGGGTCAGTTCCCCCATAATGACGCGGATGTACTCTGCCCGCTCCGGCACCTCTTGGCCCATCAATTTCTCCACCGCCACGGCATAGCCAAAGTTGTTGTACATCGAACTGATATAATCCAGCCGGTCTGTGTAGGGCATGTTGCCCAGCCAGGTATTGCGCTCGCCGATCTTTTCGTGACTGCGGTGCAAATAGCCCAGGGTAGGCTCGATGCGCTGGATCGTCTCCCCATCCAGAGTGGCTACCAGCCGCAGGACGCCGTGGGTGCTGGGGTGCTGCGGCCCGACGTTGAGCACCACGCGGTCGGTGTCCATCGCGCGCCCATCGGTGGCGATGAGTTCGTCCGACGGCCCGTACACCACCGCCTCGTCCCCTGGCACCCACCCCTCCGGCGACCAGCCGGCCGGAAACCGGGTGTTGTCGCCCAACGGGGTTCGATCCTCGGCCATCACCGGGTCTGCATTGGGGTGGCGGCTGGAGAACGGTTTGTGCTCCTCTTCGTAATACGGTTCGCGCCAGTCCTTGCGCAGCGGGTGGCCGTCGAACCCTTCCCACAACAAGATGCGCCGCAAGTCGGGGTGGCCCTCGAAGCGGATGCCCATTAGGTCCCACGCCTCCCGCTCCTGAAAGTTGGCCGAGGGCCACACATTCACCAGCGAGGGAACGACAGGGTTCTCCCGGTCAGCGTGAACGTGGAGCGTCAGCGGGCCACCCTGGGAGCGGAACAGGTTGTAGACGGTCTCAAAGCGGGCCGGGGCGCCATTCGTCGCTTCTGGATAGTCCACGCCGGTGACGCAAGAAAGATAATCATAGTCCAGATCATCTCGCAGGAAGGCGGCGACCTCTACCAACTGGTCGGGGGCGATGACGATTCCATCGTACTGGGCGGGCTGGGCCGCGCCGGGGAAGCGTTCTTCCAGCGTGGCGAGCAATTCTGCTATCGGTTGAGGGGCTTGAGTTTCTTCTGCCATGTCCTAACCCTCCTTCCCGTTCCCGGCATAGGCTGCGGCGATTTCGTCCGCCAGTTGCCAGTTCACCAGGTCTGGCCCCAGCGCGGGCACGGGGACGCCTGTATCCTCGCCTTTTTGATACCAGCGCAGGCTTTTGATCGGTTCTTGTTTCATCTTGGCGAACAGGCATAAAAAGCCGTGGATCAACGCCTCGGGCCGGGGTGGACAGCCGGGAACGTAGACGTCTACCGGCAGGAATTTATCCACGCCAGAGACGACGCTGTATCCCTCTTTGAACGGCCCGCCAGAGATGGCGCAGGCCCCCATCGCCAGGACGTATTTAGGTTCGGGCATTTGGTTGTAGAGACGGACGATCTGGGGCGCCATCTTTTTGGTGATCGTGCCAGAGACGATCATCAGATCCGCCTGGCGAGGGCTGGCGCGCATCAGTTCCATGCCAAAGCGCCCAAAGTCGAAGCGGGAGGCGGCCCCGGCGATCATCTCAAAGGCGCAGCAGGCCAAGCCGGCAAACAGAGGCCATGTTGACCTTTGGCGGCTCCAATTGTAGAGGTGGTCCCAGGGCATAAGGCGAACGTTGCTCTGGAGTTCGGGGGGTATTTCTGGCAAGCGGGGTTTCTTGGTCATTGATGCATGTCCTCCTTAAAAACCTATCTCGCGTTGAAATGTGTTACTGTACTGAATACAGGGTGCTATTCTACACCGCTTTTACAAATCGGGCAACCCTCGTTGAGCTGGTGATTACCCACGTCTTACCACAGAGATGCGGAGGGCACAGAGAAAAACAAAAGTGGGCTCAAAAACTCTGTTCCCCGTGTCTCTGGTAAAATTGTCGAGCCTGAAAAGACGCTACGGGCTTGTGGGTAATCACTAGTCGTTGAGGGAAGCAGGGCAAATCGTCGATTTACCCTACCTTGAAAGAAAGATAAACGTCAAAAATCGAGCAGTCTCCACTTGCGGGCCCGCCCAATTTGTACCGCCCTCCGCTTATTCCTAGATGACGCCCAGTTCCCGCGCCACCTTTTCGAATATCTCTAGCCCCTTGTCCAGGTCATCGCGGGTGTGGGCGGCGGTGTTCATCACGCGGATTCGCGCTTGCCCCTGCGGGACAGTGGGAAAGCCCAGCGCCATGGCAAAGACGCCGTACTCGAACAGCCTGGCGCTGAATTCTTTGGCCAGCTTTACCTCGCCCAGCATCACGGGCACGATGGGCGTCTCAGTGCGGCCTGTATCTATGCCTAGCTTTTGGATGCCGGCCTTGAAATACTCAGCGTTCTCCCACAGCTTTTCCACCAGTTCGGGGTGCGCTTCGACGTGATCCACGGCCGCCATGCATGCGGCGGTATCGGCCGGGGTGAGCGCGCTGGAAAAGAGGTTGGGGCGCGCCTTTTGCCGGATATAATCTACTACTACGCTCTTGCCGGCGATGACGCCGCCCATCACGCCAAAGGCCTTGGAGAGCGTGCCGATCTCGACGTCAAACTTGCCCTCCAGCCCAAAGTGGGCCACGATGCCGCGTCCCTGGCCCAGCACGCCCTCGCCGTGAGCGTCGTCCACCATCGTCAGCACATCATATTTGGCCGCTACCTCGTACAGCTTGTCCAGCGGCGCGATGTCGCCGTCCATCGAAAAGACGCCGTCGGTGATCATCAGCCCGCGCCGAAAGTTGGGCAGGTGCTCCTTGATCTTGGCCTCCAGGTCTGCCGGGTCACGATGCTCAAAGACAATGATCTTGGCCCCGCTCAGCCGCGCGCCGTCAATGATGCTGGCGTGGTTGAGCCGGTCGGAGAAAATACAGTCCTGGGCGCCGCTCTCCTTATCCCGACCCACCAACGGCGGGATGGCGGCCTGGTTGGCGCAAAAGCCGCTCTGTACCAGCAGGGCCGCCTCGACGCGCTTGAACTCGGCCAGTCGCCTCTCGCACTCGACGTGTAGCCGCTGCGTGCCGGCGATGGTGCGCACCGCGCCCGGCCCCACACCCCACTCCTCGACCGCTTTCTTGGCGGCTGCCTTGATCTCGGAGTGGTTGGCCAGCCCCAAGTAGTTGTTAGTGCAAAAATTGAGCACTTTTTTGCCGTCCACCACCATCCAGGCGTCGGCGGGGGAATCCATGGTGCGGATGTTGATGTACCGCTTTTCGGCTTGGGCGGCCTCTAGCTCCTCTCGCATAAAATCTAGTTTGTCTGTCATTGTTTTTGCTCCTTCATTGCTCTGGGTTTTGGCTCTACAATCTTCCTTCCTCGTATCTCTTGCCAAGTTTCTCCAACATATCCGCAACCATCGCCGCCAAATCGTACTCTGGCGACCAGCCCCATTCCTCTCGCGCGGCGCTGTCGTCAATCGTGCGCGGCCAAGAGTCGGCGATCTCTTGCCGAAAGTCGGGTTTGTACTCGCAGGTGAATTCGGGGATGTGCTTTTGTATCTCGGTCACCAACTCGGCAGGGCTGAAACTCATCGCCGCCAAGTTGAAATCAGTGTGGCGTTCGAGTTGAGCCAGATCGGCTGCCATCACGTCCAGGGTGGCCTTGATGCAATCGGGCATGTACATCATTGGCAGGACGGTATCCTCTTTGAGAAAGCAGGTGTACTTTTGATGCTTGATCGCCTCGTAAAAGATCTCAACGGCGTAATCGGTGGTGCCGCCGCCGGGGGGCGCTTCGCTGCTGATGATGCCCGGATAGCGCACGCCGCGCACATCCAGCTCAAAACGTCGAAAGTAGTAATCGCCCAGCAGTTCCCCGGCCACTTTGGTGACGCCGTACATCGTCGTCGGGCGCAGTACCGTCTCTTGAGGGGTGTTATCCCTGGGGGTCTCTGGCCCAAAGGCGGCGATGGAACTGGGGCAGAACACGCGCATCACTCTGCGCTCGCGGGCGATCTCTAGTATTTTGTACAGGCCGTTGATGTTGACGTCCCAAGCCAATTGCGGCTTTTTCTCCCCGGTGGCAGAGAGGATGGCCGCCAGGTGGTAGACGGTATCAACGCGGTAACGATCCACCACCGCGCCGATAGCTCCACGCTGGGTGACGTCCATAAACTCGAACGGCCCGTCTTTCCGTAACTCTGGATTGGTCTCCTCAATATCGGTGGCGATGACATTCTCGCCGCCATAGCGCTCGCGCAGCGCGGGCACCAACTCGGAGCCGATCTGCCCACAGGCGCCGGTCACGAGGATCTTGCTCATCCCGTCTTTGAGCATTATACTACCTCCCTGGTTTTCTGCTGTTCGGCTGCGTGTGAGTATAGCATACCTGTGCCCTTTTTTCAAATGACCTACTGTGTTATAATGCGCTTGGTGATTACCCACATCTTACCACAGAGGCACGGAGGGCACAGAGAAAAACAAAAGTAGACTCTAAAACTCTGTGTTCTCCGTGCCTCTGTGGTGAAATTGTCGAGCCTGGAAAGGCGCTACAGACATGTGGGTAATCACCAAAATGCGCCCCTTGAACTTGATATTGGAGGTCAAACATTGCAAGTCAAAAATACGTTAACCAGACGGTTGGAACCATTCGAGACCATCGAGGATAAAATCGTCAAGATGTACGTCTGCGGCCCGACTGTCTACGACCGGGCGCACATCGGCCACGCCATGTCGGCCATCGTTTTCGACGTCATCCGGCGCTATCTGGAGTACGTGGGCTACCGCGTGATCCACGTGATGAATTTCACCGACGTGGACGACAAGATCATCAACCGCGCCAACGATCTGGGCCTGGAGCCGCTCGACCTGGCGCAGCGCTACATCGTCGAGTGGTTCGAGCACGTCCACGACCTGAATATCCTGCCCGCCCACCACTACCCGCGCGTCAGCCACGTCATGCCTCAGGTCATCGAGTTCGTCCAGGCGCTCATCGAGAAGGACTATGCCTACGTGGCGGACGGCGACGTGTATTACCGCGTGCGCAAGTTCGCCGGCTACGGCAAACTCTCCGGGCGCAGCCTGGACGAGGCGCGGGGGGGGGCGCGCGTGGCCGTGGATGAGCGCAAGGAGGACCCGCTCGACTTTGCGCTCTGGAAGACGGCCAAGCCGGGGGAGCCTGCCTGGGAGGCCTCTTGGGGCCAGGGACGGCCCGGCTGGCACATCGAGTGCTCGACCATGGCGGGCCATTACCTGGGGGAACAGATCGATATTCACGGCGGCGGCAGCGACCTCGTCTTTCCCCACCACGAGAACGAGATCGCCCAGTCGGAGGCCTACACGGGCCGGGCGCCTTTCGCCCGCTACTGGCTGCACAATGGTATGCTGCAACTGCGCGGCGAGAAAATGTCAAAGTCAGTGGGCAACCTGGTGACGATTGAGGACTTTTTGGCCCAGCACGAGGCCGACGTATTGCGGCTAGTCATCCTTTCCTCGCACTATGGCAAGCCGCTGGGGTACGACGATGAGGTAGTGGCGGAGGCGGAGCGGGCGCTGCGCCGGCTGCGCGGCGGCCTGCGGCCTCCCACTGGCGACCTCGCCGCAGGGAAAGCCGTCGAGGCGCTAAAGGCGCAGGTCGCTGCTGCCAGAGAAGGCTACCACGCGGCGATGGACAACGACTTTAACACCGCCGGCGCGCTGGGCCACGTCTTTAACCTGGTGCGCGCGCTCAACACGGCGCGCGACGCCGGCGTGGGCGGAGCGCCCTTTGCCGAGGCCCAGGCCGCCCTGCGCCGGTTGACCGGCGTGCTGGGGCTGGAGCTGCAGGCGGCGGGAGCGCAGGAGGCCGAGGCCGCGCCCTTCATCCAGGCGCTCATTGATCTACGCGAGACGCTGCGCCGGGAAAAGCAGTGGGCGCTGGCCGATTCCATCCGCGACCGGCTGGCGGCCCTGGGCGTGGCGCTGGAGGACGAGTCACAGGGGACGGAGTGGCGCTGGGAGTAGAGGTGCGACGCACTTGCCGCTTCGCTTACAGAAGTGCGTCGCACCTTTATTGGCCGATTCCATCCACGACCGGCTGGCGGCCCTGGGCGTGGCGCGGGGGGTAGGCGGAGGTCGTGTCAAGTCAAAAGATAATGTCACTGAACGGGACCCATTCAGTCAAAAGATAATGTCACCGGGATGTCCATCTCCTTTCGGCCGATTCTCGACCAATGTCGAACGGACATCTTCAGTATGGTCAGCGGGAGCGCCTGGGAGGAGGAAAATCTGCTCGATGGCGTCGTAGATTTCTTGGCGCAAGCGGCGCGGGTTCGTGGCATCGCGGAGCGCTGAGAGAAGGCGCTCTCGAGAGACCTCCGAGGTCTTGTTGTCGTAACATTTTGGATCTACTGAGTCTCAAAGCGCCCCGGTTCCTGGAGATTCCAAGGCAACCGCAGCATCGGGATGTTCTTGAGCATGGGGTTTCGAGCCCGCGGCTTCTTGCGCGGCAGCCGAGGTTGGTCTTGCCGCAGATGTGCCAGCCGCCGCGCGACAGTGGAGATGCTGACTTGTCCCAGTTGTTCCAACATCTCTGGCGTGGTCGCCAGCTCACCATGTCGCTCCAGGTTCTGGGCCATCCACACCAGGTTGGGCGTCAGCCGCTCGGCACAGATGCCATCGAAGCTTTCGTATATGACGCGCAGTGCATCATCTACCGCTGGGCCGTACGTCTTGTCCCTTTGCCTGCTGCGCGGCTTGCGCTCCAGGCTGCCTTTCATCAGCCGGATCAAGCCCTTCCGATCCAGGCCGGTGACGGCTTCCATCTCGTCCAAGAGTTCCCCTTTCTCGTTTCGTCCTGCTTGTTTGTAGCGGGGTTTCACAATCCGTAGATACTTTCGTTTTTCGTCTATTGTCATCTTTTCTTGGTTGGACATTTTTCCCTCCGGTGATATTATCATTTGAGGGAACCAAGAGCCCCGGGTGACATTATACGTGAGTGAATACGCGATGTTGACACCCACAACAACATATGTTATAATAGAGTCAAACTCCCCAAATAGTGACATACGTGTTGAAGCCATACTTGTTCAAGCGCTGAGCCTTAATTGAGATTTAGATCGAGGTGGACCCTTGAACAACATAAGGATTTCTGCCTATTCAGGATAAGGGCGGATATGTTTCACTCGCAGGATATGATCTTCACCTTGTACGGAGACTACATCCGTCACCAAGGTGGCGAGGCTTGGACCGGCAGCTTGATCGAATCGCTGGGCCTTTTTGGCTTGTCGGGACAGGCTGTCCGTTCCACCCTCTCCCGTATGGCCCGCAAAGGATGGCTGAAGAGCCGCAAAGCTGGTCGGTACAGCTTCTATTCCCTCACCCCAAGATGTCTCGAACTGCTAGAGGAAGGCGCACGGCACATCTTCCAACCTCGCAGTGACCCCTGGGATGGGCGGTGGCACTTGCTTACCTATTTCATTCCCGAGCCCAAACGTTACCTCCGGCGTAGGCTGCGCAGGCGGTTGCTCTGGCTTGGGTTCGGCTCTTTGAACCACACGACCTGGATCTCTCCCAGGGATTTGCGCGCAGAGGTGGAGCAAGTAGTGGAGGCCTTGCGCGTTCGCCCCTACGTGGAGTTCTTCACTGCCGAACACCGAGGCTTTACCAGCGACGAGGAGATTGTAGAGCGTTGCTGGGACCTGAAGCGGCTCAATGAATACTACGCCGCTCTTATCGCCCGCTACGAGCCCCCATTTCAGGAACATCAGGCCCGATTGATGGCGGGCGACAGCCTGGAGCCACAAGAATGTTTCGTGCAGCGTTTTATGCTGATCCACGAATATCGCTCCTCTCCCTACGTGGATCCCAATCTGCCACTGGAACTACTGCCCGACGATTGGCTGGGTGAGCAAGCAACGCAACTGTTTCAACAGTATCACAGCCTGCTGGTCGAAGGAGCAGGGACCTTTGTGGAATCGGTCCTCGCCAAAGCTCCCCAGGTCAATACACGGTAGTCAGGAGTCAACGGCCAGACATCTGGCTACTGACTACTGCCCAAGAAGGAGGGAAAATGCGAGAGGTGGTTATCGTTGAGGCGGTACGGACTCCGGTGGGACGACACGGGGGAGCGCTGTCATCGGTTCGACCGGATGACCTGGCCGCGCTGGTCATCAAAGAGGTGGTCGAACGCGCGGGGATCGAACCCGACTTGATCGAAGACGTATATCTTGGGTGTACCAATCAGGCCGGCGAGGATAATCGCAACGTGGCTCGTATGGCGGTCTTGCTAGCTGGCCTGCCGTTTAGCGTGGCCGGTGTGACCCTTAACCGGCTCTGCGCATCGGGGTTGGACGCCATCAATCAAGCCGCCCGCGCCATCAAGTGTGGCGAGGGCGACGTTTTTGTAGCCGGAGGGGTAGAGAGCATGAGCCGGGCGCCCTGGTCGGTTCCCAAAACGACGCGCGCGTTTCCCTGGGGAAACGTCACCATGTACGATACGACCATCGGTTGGCGCTTTCCGAACTCCAGGATGGAAGAGATTGTTCCGATGGAGGGCATGGGGCAAACGGCGGAGAACATCCAGGATGAAACCGGATTCAGCCGCGAAGAACAGGACACGTTCGCGTTGGAAAGCCAGCGGCGGGCAGCGGCGGCAATTGAGGCTGGGCGCTTCAAAGACGAGATCGTGCCGGTGACCATCCCACAACGCAAAAAGCCGCCGTTGATCGTGGATACCGACGAGCACCCCCGCATCAAGGTCGGTGAGGATGGCAAGGTGACGATGCTCACCAGTGCCGAGAAACTGGCCAAGCTGCGTCCCGCCTTCCGCAAGGACGGCACAGTGACGGCAGGCAACGCCAGCGGCATCAACGATGGATCCGCCGCCTTGCTCTTGATGTCGGAGGAAAAGGCAAAGGATCTGGGGCTCAAACCGATGGCTCGCTGGGTAGTCTCGGCTGTGGCTGGAGTGAACCCCCGCACGATGGGCTATGGCCCTATCCCGGCCACCCGCAAGGCATTGCAGCGGGCCGGTCTGACCATCGCCGAACTGGACCTGATCGAACTGAACGAAGCTTTCGCTGTCCAGGCGCTGGCCTGCATCAGGGAACTGGAGCTTGACGCGGCCAAGGTGAACGTCAACGGAGGGGCCGTGGCCCTGGGCCACCCGCTGGGCTGCACCGGCGCTCGGTTGATGGTCACGCTGCTACACGAGATGCGGCGGCGAGCGGCAGCCGGGGAGCGGATGCGCTACGGTTTGGCGACTCTGTGTGTTGGAATCGGGCAGGGGTGCGCGACCATCGTCGAACGATTGGCTTGAGATGGAGGTGGAGATGGAACTGGAAGGTAAAGTCGCTATTGTCACTGGGGGCACGCGAGGCATCGGGCGGGCCATCGTGCTGGATTTGGCCGCCAATGGGGCCGACGTGGCTCTCAATTATCGCAAGAGCGCCGATCTGGCGGCGGAACTCGCCGAGAGCGTGCGCGGGATGGGCCCTTCGACAGGCTCAGGACGCAGCCGCCGCGCTCTGGTCGTCCAGGCGGACGTATCCAGCTTCGACGACGCCCAGCACATGGTACAGCAGGTGCTGGATGAGCTGGGCCGAGTTGACATCCTGGTCAACAACGCCGGGATGAACTGGGACGGCGTGGTGTGGAAGATGACGGAGGAGCAGTGGGACCGGGTCATCGCGGTGGACTTGAAAGGTACCTTCAACTACACGCGGGCCGTCACCCCCATCTTCCGCGAGCAGGGGGCCGGCAAGATCGTCAACATCACGTCCATCAACGGCCTGCGCGGCAAGTTCGGCCAGACCAACTACTCGGCAGCCAAGGCGGGCGTGATCGGATTTACCAAGGCGTGCGCCCGCGATCTGGGTCGGTACAGCATCAACGTCAACGCGGTCGCGCCGGGCCTGATCGAGACGGAGATGGTGCGGGAAGCGCCGGAGAAGGTGCGCGATATGGCGCTGGCGGAGATCGTGCTGGGGCGGCTGGGTCTGCCGGAGGAAGTTGCGCACGTCGTCACCTTTCTCTGCACCGAGAAGGCACGGCACGTCACGGGGCAGGTGATTCAGGTAGATGGTGGGCAGTACATCTGAGGTCAGTGGTCAGTGTATCCCGAGTTATGCGACCGTACGCAATGAATCATCGCTTGAGAAGTGGGGTAGAGAACTTTCGATGAAGTTGACTCATATCTTGACCGCTCACATCTGGAACGCTGGCATCGAATGGTACGACTACCTTGACTGCATCGAGTTCTATGAAGACGGACGAGGTCAGATGTGCTACGGTGACAATCAATGTCTCCGTTCAGACGTTTACTTTGTTTACCACTTCATTGACGGGCAAACCATAGTCTTCGAGTATCTCACCGCGTCTCAAGGCTTTCGAGGGCGAACCTTTGAACTCACAGATG
>DUEK01000001.1 GCA_011192155.1 Thermoflexia bacterium | reverse complement strand
TTTGACGACGGCACTCGCGTGGACGCCGCCATCTTTTTGGCCGATCACGTCGTTCCCATAGATTCCAAGTTCCCACTGGAGAACTTTCGGCGCGTGTTGGACGCCAACGACGACAAGGAGCGTAAATCCGCCCGGCGCGCTTTCGTCCGCGACGTCAAAAAGCGGGTGGACGAGACGGCCAAATACATCCGGCCAGATGAGAGCACCTTCGACTTTGCCCTGATGTACGTCCCCGCCGAAAACGTCTACTATGAGATTCTGAGCGCCAAAGATTTGTTCGAACACGCGCTCGAACGACACGTCATCCCCGTATCGCCCAACTCCTTCTTCGCCTATCTGAACGTCATCGTCTTTGGGCTGCGCGGTCTGGATATCGAGGAAAAGGCCCGTCTCCTGCTGGGCCAACTCTCCCGCTTGAGAAAAGACTTTGGAGATATTCACAGCGCATACAACACGCTCGGCACGCACATTACCCACGCCCAGGGCAAGTACAACGAGCTGGACGTCAAGCTGGGCCGATTTGGCGAAAAACTGACCGACGTGGCGACCGGCGCGGCGCTCCCGGCCGGCGGCGGTCAAGCTGCGCTGACTGGAGAGTGAGAGCTTGCTCGAATCTATCTCGGACGCTATAATATGCCTGCTGTGCCGGCGCCGTACAACTAATTAGGAGAAGCACAATGTTAGAGGGCATCCAATTTGTCACGAATACGGCAGGTGAAAAAACCGCCGTTCTGATTAACCTGAAGCAATATGACGAACTCTGGGAAGATTTCTACGACGGCCTGGTTGCGCGTCAACGAGCCGATGAACCACGCGAGTCTTTGGAATTGGTCAGAGAAGCATTGAAGCAACAGGGCAAGCTGAATGTCTGAGTACACCATCACGTTCGCCCGGTCAGCTCGGAAAGAGATCGAGCGTTTCAGCGCCAATGCCGTCGGAAGTAAGGCTTACCGAATTGGGTAAACGAAGAATGAAGTGACCATACACTTTCTCCTCGCCCCCGCCAGAGCCGGCAAGACCGCCCACGCCGTCGCCCGCATCCGCGAGCTGCCGCCGCTTGCGCCGGTGCGCGTCCTGGTGTCGGGACAGATGCAGGCAGTCGCGTTCCGTCGCCGCTTGGCGCGGGCCGGAGGCGCGCTCGGCGTCGAGGTGCAGACCTTTTACGATCTCTACGCCGATGTGTTGGCCCTGGCCGGAGACGCCAACCCGCTGCCGCGCTTGCCGGCCCCCGTTCGGCGGCGGCTGATCCGCCGCCTGACGACGCAACTCTGCGACGCCGGTCAACTATCCTACTACGCTCCCCTGCGAGGCTCCCCCGGATTCAGCCGCCTCCTGGTGGGCCTGTTCGAAGAACTCGAACGCGGTCGTGTCTTTCCAGGAGATCTCGTCGCCGCCACGGCCGGCCAGGAGCCACGGCTGGCCGAGTTGGCCCATCTCTACGCCGCTTACCAAACGTGGCTCGGCGACAACAACTGGACAGACGCCGAAGGCCAGGGTTGGTTGGCCGCCCGCGTCTTGGAAAACGACCCGGCCCTGCTTTCCGACTTGGCGCTGTTGATCGTGGATGGCCTCGACGAGTTCAATCCCACCCAACTGGCAGTCCTGCGCCTGCTGGCTGATCGGGCCGCCGAGACCATCATCACCCTCACCGGCGATCCCGACCGCCCGAACTGGGTGGCCCACCGCCGCTTTGCCCGCGCCCGCGCCGCTCTCTCCCAGACACTTGATACAAGTAGACGAGGAAATAGGGAAGCAAGTAAACAAGGAGACCTCGCCCATCTTGAGGCTAACCTTTTTGAACCTGATGTTGCTCCCCTGCCAGCCAACGGAGCGGTGGAATTTCTGGAGGCCCAAAACCGCGCCGCCGAGGCCCGCGAGGCGCTGCGCTGGCTCAAAGCGCGCATCGTGCGCGAGGGGGCGGCGCTCTCTGACGTGGCCGTCATCGCGCGAAACGTGACGCCATATCGCCCGTTCCTGGAAGAGACCGGGGCCGAGTTCGGGATGCCGCTACGCTTTGCATCCGGCGCGCCCCTGCGCGCCAACCCGGCAATCGCCGCTCTGCTGAACCTGTTGGCTCTGCCCCTCCCAGCGGTGGATTGGTCGCCGCGCGCGCTGCTCGATGCGCTGACCAGCCCTTACTTCGACTGGGGCGACTGCGGCCTGCTGCCCGGCGACGCCGACCGGTTGGGCGATGCAGCGCGCACCGGGCAGGTCGTGTCTGGGCCGGACCAGTGGCGCGAAGCGTTCCAGCGTCTGTCTGACCGCGCCGCCGAGGAACCTGAAACCCCCGGTCAGAGTGACGAGGGGCTGACCCGCCGCCATCCGCCCACTGGCAAAGAGGCGGCGCGGCTGGAGGCCGTTTTCGAGGAAATCGTGGCCCAGATCACGCCGCCGCCCACGGCCACGCTGCGCGAGCGAGTGGCTTGGGTCGAGGAACTCATTGGCGAGGACCCAGAAGGTGCGACGCAGCGCAACCTTCGGTTGCGTAGAAGTGCGTCGCACCTGCGCATAGCCGAGCGCGACGTGGCCGCCCTGCACGCCTTCAAGGACATCCTGCGCAACCTCATGCTGGACGAATCGGCCGTAGGGCAAGGCCTCGTAGGACGAGGTAGCATCTTGCCCCACTTGCCCTATGGAACATTCGTCGCCGAACTGATCCAGGCCGTTGACGAGGCGACTTGCCAAACCCCGGCGGAAGGCGACGCCGTGCTGGTCGCTTCGGCTATGGAGGCGCGGGGGCTTGGGTTCGATTCCGTCGCTCTGCTGGGGCTGGCTGAGGGCGACTTTCCCCGCGCCGAGCGAGAGGACGTGCTGCTGCGCGAAGCCGACCGGGACTGGCTGGCCGAGAGGGGCATCCCCATCGAGCCGGGCCTGCGGGGCGACGAAGCGACGTTCTTCTACCAGGCCGTCACTCGCGCCCGCCGCCGGCTGCTCCTCTGCCGCCCATATCTGGCCGACGACGGGCAGGAGTGGGAAGCTTCGCCTTACTGGGCCGCTGCGCTGGCGCTCTTTGACGACCCCCCCGTGCGCCACGTCCGCCCCACCGACCCGGTCGCCGACGCTGCATCGGAACAAGAGCTCACACTCTACTCAAACGCACAACCGGCGACCGCGCAACCGGCAATCCCGCGCGGCGACCTCTCGACTCTGACGGCGCGTCTGGCCGAGCGCTTTGGCCCCGACCAGCCCTGGTCGAGCAGCCGGCTGGAGACCTACGCCAAGTGCCCGCTTCACTTCTGGGCCACCTACGCCATGCGCCTGGAGCCACGTGAGTTGCCCCAGGTTGGCTTTGACGTGCTGGCGCTCGGCTCGATCTACCACCTGATCCTGGAAAAGCTCTACGACCGCGCGCCCGACGGCGACCCGGAGCGGCTGCGGGCCGCCCTGCCTAAAGTCGCCCAAGAGGTCTACGACTCTGCCCCCAACGATTACGGCTTTCGCCCCACCCCGCTGTGGGAGCGCCAGCAGGAAGAGTTGACCGAGACGCTGCGCCGCACGCTGGAGGCGCTGATCGAGGTCGCCGGAGAGTACAAACCGACGGCCCCAGAGTTGGCCTTTGGGCTGAAAGAGGAGCCGCCGCTGGTGCTGGAAGGCGGGCAGTTCTTAAAGCTGCGCGGCTACATTGACCGCGTGGATCGCGCGCCAGACGGGCGGCTGCGCATCATTGACTACAAGGCCGGCTCGACCCCCATCTCGGCCCGCGATCTGACCGATGGGTACCGGCTGCAACTGCCGCTCTACGCCCTGGCCGCAGAGCAGGCGCTTGGCGCGCAGGTCGCCAGCGGCTTTTACTGGCACATCAACTCGGCCAAGCCCAGCAGCCTCAAGCTAGAAAAGTACGAGGGGGGCGTGGCCGGGGCCATCGAGACGGCAGTAGAGCATACGATGGAGATCGTGGCCGCCGTCCGCGCCGGCAAGTTCGCGCCCACCCCGCCCGATGGAGGCTGTCCATCCTTCTGCCCGGCAGTCCCGTTCTGCGACCAGTACAAACCAAAGGCGTGGTGAGATGTCTATCCTCGACTCGCTCCAGCTAAACGATCCCCAGAAAGCGGCCGCCACCGCGTCCGGCGACGTCGTCGTGACCGCCGGGGCCGGCTCCGGCAAGACGCGCGCGCTGGTCGGGCGCTACCTGCACCACCTGGAAAGCGGCGCTTTGCTGCGCGAGATCGTCGCCATCACCTTTACCGAAAAGGCCGCCCGCGAAATGCGCGCCCGCATCCGTCAGGCCATCACTGATTGGTTAAAGACCTCCGAGGTTTTTGAAACCTCGGAGGTCTTGCCGCGTTCCTTCTGGGAAGCGGCCTTTGCCGACCTGGACGCGGCCCGCGTCGGCACCATCCACAGCCTGTGCGCCCAAATCCTGCGCGAGCACCCGGTCGAAGCGGCGCGGCTGGACGTCCACCCCGGCTTTGGCGTCCTGGAAGAAGGCCGGGCGGCGGTGCTGCGCGCGCGGGCGGTCGAGGATGCGCTGGCCTGGGCCGCCAACGACGAATCGGCCTCGCGCCTGTTCCGCGCTTTTGGCGAGTTTGGCCTGCGGGCGGCGGTCGCCACGCTGCTGGATAAGCGGCTCGACGCCGACCTTGCCTTTGAGCGATTGACGGACGATCCGCTGCAAGGCTGGGCCGACGCGCTGCTGGCCTGGCTCGACGGGCAATTGAGCGACGAGAAGTGGCGTTCTCCCCTGGATGACCTGGCCCGCCTGCGCGCCAACAGTCCCGACGACAAGATGGAAGTCGCCCGCCAAGCGGTGCTGGCTCACGCCGAGGCGGCCGACGCGGCGCGGCTGCAGGGCGACGTAGGCGCGGCGCTGACGGAGCTGGCGGCCGCGCGCGCATCCGCGATGCTGAACGGGCGCAAGGCCAACTGGCCAGGCGACACGCTGGCGGAGGCAAAAGAGGCCGTGCGCGCGCTGCGGGCCTATTTCGACGAGCGATTGAAACCCCTGGCCGACCCCCAAAAGCCCGCGTCGTGGGAATTGGACGAGCAGGCGGCCGGGCTGATCTGGTCGCTCTATGCCGCGTACCGGCGCGCTTTGGAATCGTACGCCCAGGCGCGGCGGGCGGAGAACGCGCTCGATTTCGACGACCTGGAATCAGGCGCGTTGGCGCTGCTGCGCGAGCCGAGCGTCCGCGCCGAATGGCAGCAAAAGATACAGGCCGTGCTGGTGGACGAGTTCCAAGACACCAACAAGCGGCAGCGAGAGATCGTGTACGCCCTTGCCAATTTCCAATTTTCAATTCCCAATTCCCCAACCCCTAATTCCCAAACCGGTACGCTTTTTGCGGTGGGTGACAGTAAACAGTCCATCTACCGCTTCCGCAATGCTGACGTGACCGTGTTCCGCCGCGTGCAGGAGGACGTGGCGCGCGCCGGGGGACACGTCATCCCGCTCGATCTGACGTTCCGGGCGCACGAGGAGTTGGTGCAAGAGACCAACCGCTTGCTCGCGCCCATCCTCGGCGAGGAGGAACGGCCGGAGCGACCCTACGAGGTGCCGTTCGCGCCGCTGCGGGCGCATCGGGCCAAGCCGCGGAAGGGCATCGCCGCCCCATTCGTCGAGTTCCTCCTGGGGCTGTGGCCAGGCGCGCTCGAAGGGCGCTGTGCTGCGGCGGACGGGCTGGCGGCGCGGCTGATCAAGCTGCACGAGCGGAAAGCTGTCGCGTGGGAGGACGTGGCGCTGCTGTTCCGCGCTTCGACCGCCTTCCCGGTCTATGAGGACGCCCTGGAACAGGCCGGCATCCCTTTCGTCACTGTGGCCGGGCGGGGCTTTTACGATAGGCCCGAGGTGCGCGATCTGCTGAACGCGCTCGCCGCCATCGCCGACCCCACCGACGACCTGGCGCTGGTGGGCCTGCTGCGTTCCCCGGCCGTCGGCCTGAGCGACGGGGCGCTCTACTCGCTTCGCTACCCGCCCCTGGACGTCGTGCCAAGAGACGCACACGCCCCTTGCCAAATCTGGGCCATGCTGCACCACCCCACCCTGCCCGAGATCGCGCCGCCGGGCGAATTATCGCGCGCGCTCCAGGGCCGCGATCTGGTAGAGGAATTACACGACATGGTTGGCCGGTCGCCGGTCGCCGCGCTGCTCAAGCGGCTACTGGATCGGACCCACTATCGCGCCGCTCTGCAAACGGCAGAGGGTGGATCACGCGCCCGGCGGAACGTGGACAAGCTGCTGGCGGACGCTCACACCAGCAGGCTGGTGAGCGTGCGAGAGTTTGTCGAGTACGTGCGCGTGTTGCGCGACGTGGGTGCGCGAGAGAGCGAGGCCCCCACCGAGGCCGGCAGCGCGGTCCAACTGATGACGGTACACAAGGCCAAGGGACTAGAGTTCCCCGTAGTCGTCATCGCCGACGCCGCTCACAGAGGCCACTGGGGAGCGGCCGGCATTCTCTTGGACGAGCAATTGGGCGTGACGGTGGATTTGCGGGACGACAACGGCCGGCGGCCGGCGCTGTACCGCCTGGCAGCGCTGCGCGACGCCGAGCGAGACGAGGCCGAAAACCGCCGTCTGCTCTACGTTGCGGCGACCCGCGCGAAGGAAAAGCTGCTGGTCAGCGGGCACACTAAAATTCTCAAAGGCGGGCGACTGAGCCTGCGGGGTTGGCTCAAACTGCTGGGCCAAGCGGCAGGGTTAGAAGACGCAGCGGTCGCCGGGACGCCGGTTGACGCGCAATCGCTTCCGTTGGGTGAGAGCGTGGGGTGCATACTCTATCCGTGGCGAGAGAGGGAGGAAAGGGGACAAGAAGATAAGAAGACAAGGAGACAAGGGGGCAGGAAGACAGGGAGGCGAGACTTGGTTGCGCCGCTCGTCGAGCCGTCGTCTGTTCCTGTCAAGGATGCGCGTGAGACCGGGCCGCCTACGCGGGTCTGGCGCGTCGTGCCCACGGCCAAGAGACCCGAGGGGCCGGCTTGGGTGGTCGGCGACCTGGTTCACACTGCCCTGCGTCACTGGCGCTTTCCCGACTGGCCCGGCCTGGAGGGCTTTTTGCGCCCCCACGCACTGCAAGCTGGCCTGACCGATCCAGAGGAGATTCGGCGCACCATCGCGCAAGCCGGCCGCCTCCTGGCCCGTTTTCAGGCCCACCCACTCTACACCGAGCTGAACCAGGTCGAACGGCATCACGAATTACCTTACGCCATCGAGGTGAACGGCGCTCCCAAGAACGGCATCGTGGACCTGCTGTGTCGTTTGGAGGGAAAATGGGCGGTGGTCGAGTTCAAGACAGACGAGTTAAAAGCCAGGGCTGACCTGGAGGCGCACATCCGCAAGGAGAAATACGGCGAGCAAGTACGAGAATACGTCGCGGCGGTAGCTCGTCTGACGGGCGAACGTCCACGCGCGCTGCTAGTTTTCTTGAACGTGGGCGGAAAAGTAGAGGCGGTCGAACTTGACATCACGTCGAAACGGTGTAAAATTCAACTACTGAATTTTGATTCTTGAATTGCTCTGGGAGGCAAGGCGCGATGGGCCAGGTAAAGCAACAAGTTTTGGACGAGATCGTCCGGCGCATCGTCGAGGTAGCGCAGCCGGAAAAGATCATCATGTTTGGCTCCGCCGTCCGAGGGGAGATGGGGCCGAACAGTGACGTGGACTTGCTGGTGGTAAAGTCAGGCGTCAGTCATCGCGGTCGCTTAGTAGGAGATATTTACATGAAGCTCATCGGCGCCGGCCAAGCGGTGGATGTTATCGTTGTCACGCCAGAAGACATTGAGCGATACCGTGATTCCATTGGCCTAGTTATCAGACCGGCTCTACAAGAAGGGGAGGTAATCTATGCCGCCTGAGATTCGTGGTCAGAAGCGTTTTCCTCCAGATGATCCCAGGGAATGGCTCAACCGCGCCAGGAGCAATCTGGCGCGGGCGAAAGAGGGCGAAAAAGTCGCAGGCGTGTATCTCGAAGACCTCTGTTTTGACGCCCAACAGGCAGCAGAGAAGGCAATCAAAGCTCTGCTGATTGACCGCCAGATAGAGTTTCCCTACATTCACGACTTGGCGGAACTTGTCGAATTAGTGGAAAAAAGTGGTCAGGAGGTCCCAGACTCTGTACGGGAAGCCGCCCGAATCACGCGGTACGCTGTGGTGGCCCGCTATCCAGGAGCGCTTGATCCGGTGATGTACGATGACTATGACGAGGCCATCGTCATCGCCGAGACAGTCGTCCGCTGGGCCGAGGGCATCATCGAGCCAGGGACGTGAAAGCGACCAATGTCGGAAGTAGAGCGTGACCTGCGCATCCTAGAAGCATTGGAGCACAACCCGGAGACGACCCAGGCAAACCTGGCTACCCGATTGGGGGTATCTGTAGGCAGTGTCAACTGGTACCTCAAGCGGCTGATCCGCAAGGGGTACGTCAAAGCGACGCGGATGGAGCGTAGCCGGCTCAAGTACTTTGTCACGCCGGAGGGACTGGCGCTCAAGGCCCGGTTGACAAAAGAGTATATGGAGGTCTCGCTGCGGGTCTACCGGGAGCTGCGAGAGGCGGCGCGGGAGGCGCTGGAGAGCGTGCGCGAGCGCGGTTACGCGGCGGTGCGGGTTGAGGGGCGGGATGAGGCGCTGGAGATTTTCCGGCTGACTTGTTTGGAGGAAGGGGTGGGGGTTGAGGAGGAGGCTCTGTTGCCGGAGGTGCGGGCGGAGGGGCGGGGGGTTGTGGTGGAGTGGGTGGAGTGAAAAATGAGCGAGTTAACCGATATTGGCCCTGATGAGATTGCCATGTACCGCAGGGCGTTCGAAGAACGCGAGCGACGGAAATGAGCGGAGTGGGATCGCCGCCGGCAGAAAGCGCTTGCGGCTATCCGGCGGGCTGTCCGTGCCGTGGCACCCTCCTACCCCTCGTTGCGACGCGTTTATCTCTTTGGCTCTGTTATCCGCCCCGGCGCGTTCCTGCCCAGTTCAGACATTGACGTGGCCGTAGAGGGACTGGACGCAGAAGCCTACTTTGACTTGTGAAGAGATTTGGAGCAATTAGCGCGAGAGTGGAGATTGGATGTGCGCTCTCTCAAATCCGACGATCATTTGGGTGCGTTTCAAATGACGAGTTGAAAGTCTGGCTCATCTCTGGTAGAGTATGTTTACCCAAACTACTCAAGGAGACAAACCATGACTTTCAACTCACAGACTATTATACTGGAAATTCGCGCAGAGTTCGAGAAGATGCTCGATTTTGTTACAGGTGAAGAAGCCCAGATTGCGACAGCGGACCGTATCGAACGAGGCCTATTCAGACGCTTGTTGAAACTCGGCGCGAGGCTGCTGTTGTTGTTTTTCATCATCAGAGCCAAGAACTGTTCACGCGAGTCTTTGCAGTTGGAAGATGGTCACGAGTTGCCATACCATAGCGAGAAGAAACGCACATATTTCTCCATTTTTGGCAAGATACCATTCTGGCGACCATATTTCTACAAAACCAAAGCCGGTGGACAATATCCGTTGGATGCCGAATTGAGCCTAGGATCAGACCGCTACTCTGACTTTTTGCGAGATATGTCCGAATATCTGGCTGTCTATGTCGCTTATAGCAAAGATACAGATCTGCTGGAGCGTTTCTTCGATCTGGAGATTTCTACCCGGGTGATTCAGCAAATCATCGGCGTCGACGCCGCCGACGTAGAAGCCTTCTATGCTCAAAAACAACCTCCCTCGTCATTGACAGAGGCGGAGATTTTGGTGCTTCAAGCTGATGGCAAAGGAGTGCCGATGGTGTTGGAGACGCCCGCAGAGCCCAAGGTCCGCTTGGGCAAGGGAAAGAAGCGCGGGCAGAAGAAAGAGGCAATTGTGACCTCTGTTTACACGATTGCCCGCTTCCCACGCACACCTGAACAGGTTGTCGCCAGTTTCTTTCATCAACTGGAGTCTGGCGTTTTTGTTCGTAGTGACGGCTTCAGCCGTCCAAAAGGCTCAAAAGCGGCTAAAGCCGCTACTACGAACCCCCATATCTAGCGCCTTTATTGTTGCCTACCCCAAGATGTGGGCATTCTGAAAATTTGCCAGACTCGAGCTACAAGAAACAACGTGGCAGGTTTTGGGTCTTTATCAAAAGCTGTCACTTGGTAGCCCGCCCGTGTTCGTTGGAACAAGGTGGCCTCGGAAGCGATGCCGGGGTCACCCATATCGTGGGTTTGAGTGCGCATTGGCGCCTCCTTGAGTGAAATGCCCTATTTTACGTCAAATTTATCAAGGTTCGGAGGGCGAATTCTGGAGTTGATTTTCCGCCTCCGGGTTGCTACGAAAGCCCAAAGTGGCGTCTGCTTCGTATAATGGTATAATAAGTACAACGAGTTGGGCAAGTACAGATAGAGCAAAGGAAAGGAGTGAATCATGTCCACAACACCAGGGATTGACGTATCTCGCTGGCAAGGTGATATCAATTGGGAGATGGTCGCGGCCGCCGGGTATCGCTTTGCGATCGTCCGGGCCACCATCGGGAACTATTACACCGATCCGCGATTCTATGGGAACTGGAGCGGCGCTGGAGACGCAGGCTTGCTCGTCTCCGCATATCACGTCGTGACTCCTGAGCATCCTGCTGATTCGCAGGTTGATCGCTTTCTCGATGTTCTAGGTGATAGGAAAGCCGACCTGCCGCTCGTGCTGGACGTCGAGCTGAGTCGCGGGATCAGCCCCGCCGGCATCACTGCCTGCGTCCGGGATTGTGTGCAAAAAGTGGAGCAGCAAGATGGCCGCAAGCCCATCATCTACACCGCCGGGTGGTTCTGGAACCACAAGGTTCTAGAATCGCCAGAGTGGTCAGAGTGTGATTTGTGGGTGGCTCACTATGGCGTCTCCACGCCGACGCTGCCCACCGGATGGAGCGAGTGGAAGTTCTGGCAACATTCAGAAAAGGGCCAAGTCCCTGGAATTGCGGCGGCGACCGATCTGAATCAGTTTAACGGGAGCTACGATGACCTGCTGGCTTGTGCCAACGCTGAACCAGAACCTGAGCCACAGCCCTCGGCCGGGCTGCGGGCGCGAGTGACCGCTTCCAGGCTCAATGTTCGCAGCGGCCCCGGCGTGAATTATAGCGACGTCGGCGACCTACACGCGGGCGATGTAGTCAACGTCGTTTCGCTCGACGGCAAGGACGTGTGGGTTGAGTTCGAGCCGGGCAAGTGGGTCGCTCTCGTTTTTCATGGGACGCGGTATATGGAGCTTGAGTGAGAGCGGGTTTTGTGGAACAGGAGACAAAGGAGAGACAATGAAATTCTTGAGCTATCTATCGGCGTTCCTGGGTGTGCTAACGCTCATCCGCCTCAAGCCGGGGTGGGCCACGGTCTGGTTGTGGGGATCAAAGTTGCTGGCCGGCGCGCTGACGCCGTTTCTGGCGCTGGCGGGCAGCCTGGGGGCGCTGCTCGGCTTGGCGCGCAAAGACCGCAAGATGACGTGGGCCGGGTTGTTCGGCGCAGCCGTGGCCGTGCGTCACGTGATCAACGTCACCGCGCCTCACGATGGCTTTGCGCGAGCCTTTGGAGCAAATTGGCAGTCGCGCATTCCGCCAGAGTTGCGGTCGCACCTGCTGCCCAAGCGCTACACGCCTATTCCGGCGGATCCGCCAAAGGCGATCTGGCAGCGGGATGTGGTCATTGGAAGCCACGTGGAGACCAGCGACCCGCTGCTGGCCGACGTCTGGCAGCCGCCGGACGGCACGCCGCGCACGGGACTGACCATCATCTACCTGCACGGCAGCGCGTGGGCTTATCTGGATAAGGACATGGGCACGCGACGCTTCTTCCGTCACCTGGCGGGGCAGGGGCACGTAGTGGTTGATCTGGCCTACACGCTGGCGCCCAAAGCGCAATTGCTGGCGATGGTGGCCGACGTGAAACGGGCTATCGCATGGTTAAAGATCAACGCTGCCGAGTACGGCGTGAACCCAGAGCGAATTGTGCTGATGGGCGGCTCGGCCGGGGGGCATCTGTCGCTTTTGGCAGCCTACACGCCCAATCATCCAGAGCTTCAGCCCGCCGATGTAGAAACGGATACCTCAGTGCGAGCAGTGGTATCCTATTACGGGCCACCGGACTTGCGGGCCACTCACGATCACTTCCAAGCGTATTCTGACCTCCTGACAGGCAAAACACGACTGGAGCGAATGATCATCGCCAACCTGGAGCTATTCTATCATCGCATAAGACTCTTGCCGCCTGAGGGCAAGGTCGTTAGCCCAGCGAATGTTCTGCCTGGTTTGCTCGGCGGCGCTCCCGACGATGTACCAGAGTTGTACCGCCTCGGCTCGCCCATCAACCACATTGGCCCGCACTGTCCGCCCACGCTGCTGTTGCAGGGCGATCACGACCTGGCCGGTATGCTGCCGGATGTGCGCCGCCTGCACCGCGCTTTGCGTGAGGCCGGGGTCGCGTCGGTCTATGTCGAATTCCCCGACACCGATCACGCTTTCGACCTCATTCTCCCCAAGTGGGCGCCGACAGCGCAGGCTGCTACCTACGATACGGAACGTTTTCTGGCGTTGATGGTTTGAAAGTTGTTCAACTTGAAAACCCAACAGCAATTCCTGTTATGGGTGAAAAGTAGCACGATTGCCAAATCGCGCTGAAAGCTCAAGCACACATCAAGGAGGGATTATGCTCAAAGACCTGATTCGCAAAAACCGCAGTTACCGTCGGTTCCACCAGGACGTTGCAGTGGAATTGGAGGCGTTGCGCGCACTGGTGGACATGGCGCGGCTTTCGGCCTCCGGCTCGAACTTGCAGCCGCTCAAGTACATCCTCAGTTGCGACCCGCAGACAAATGCGGATATTTTCCCGCATACTCGCTGGGCGGGTTACCTGAAAGACTGGGACGGCCCGGAGGAGGGCGAGCGCCCGGCGGCCTACGTCGTCGTACTGGGCGATACCGGGATCCGCAAATCTTTTGGCTGCGATCACGGCATCGCCGCTCAATCCATCATACTCGGCGCGACGGAGCGGAGGTTGGGCGGGTGCATAATTGGCTCAATTGATCGCCCCAATCTACGGCAGGCGCTCGATATCCCGGAGCAGTACGAAATCCTGCTCGTGCTGGCGCTGGGCAAGCCCAAGGAACGAGTGGTGATCGAAGAGGTTGGCCCCGATGGCGACATCAAATACTATCGTGACGATGAAGACGTACATCACGTGCCCAAGCGTCCGCTAGACGAGTTGATCCTGCAAGAGTACGAGGGGTAAAACAAAGGCGGCATCCTCGCGTGCGAGGACGCCGCCGACATAACTTGCCAGCTATTTCAATTTCTGCGCCAGCTCATCGGGCGAGGCAGCCGTGACGGCCTTGTACTTGACGCCGGGATAGTACTGTTTGAAGAAATCCTTCAAGCTCTGATCCCCGGCCCACTTTTGCGGATTGACCGCGATCACGCGCCGCTTGTTCAAGTCCCCAATGCCGGCGTCGTCGGCGCTGTTGCCGACGGTGTAGCGTTCCTTATCCCACGTGGCCTCCACCGCCGCGCGCGCCCAGGCGGCGCTTGCATCAGGGGGCAGCAGCACATAAGTGCGTTTGTATTGGGTACGGGGAAGCCCGCGCGGCCCCTCGATGATGGTAATATCGTCATCATCCACATCCTCCTCCCCATCAAACTCCGGATACTTGAAGGGCTTGGCCGGATTCTGCTGCGCGTACGCGATCAGCTTTTTTGCCACCTCTGTCCCGGCCACGTCGAAATCCTCCCAGGGCTTGCCATAACTGCCCCAGGTAAAAATAGTCGCGCCGACGACGTAATCGTCTTTCTGCAACTCTTTGTCGTACCAGACCAATTGCCGGAAATAATAATCGGCCTTGTCCGGCTCATTGTCGCGCCGAGACCAGAATCCGCCCAGCGCCTTCCAGGTTCCGCCGGGGCTTTCAGGGGGCTGCGGCCCTACCATCGGGTCAAGGCCACATTCAGTGATTGCCAGCGGTATATCTCCCAGTCCATTCGGGATCAAGTGTTGGCGGTAGACCTTGCGGTAACGCAGCGTGGTCCAACCCTCATCCCCCTCGTCGGCGTTGGGATCCATTTGATGCTTTCCCGTCATCCACCACATCCAGGGGCAACTGTACTCGTGAAGGCCGAGGATGGCCTTGTACTGCTTGGCAGCGCGGAGCGCCGGTAGGAAAGCGGGCCAGAGGGCCAGGTCCGGCGAGCCGGTAGCAAAGTTGCCGAGCACGCACTTTAGCCCTATGTCGGCCATTAGCCGCATCCGCTCTACCTCGAACTGAGCGTACCAACCCATCTCATCATCATTGTTCCAAACCGGCTCGTTGTGCCCCTCCCAGTACTTGACGTGAGGGTTCATCTGGTACGTTTCCTTCTGGTCTCCGATGAACTGCTGGGCCGCTTCGAGGGGCGTCTTGCCGCTGTTTTTCTGAAGTTGGGCGTCATAGTCTCCTTGATAACGGCGGCCAATTACCAGAACGCCCGATGGAGCGTTTACCGCCGCCCCCAGTTCGTCCACAAATTTGGCTATAGCCGAACCGGCCTGGATGTATTCACTTATGTCTGGCGCGGCTCTCAAAACGTGGGGACCTAATTTGGTAGGCATCGCAATCCTCCTTTTCCTTTCATTGAACTGCTAAGAAACAGCTTTTTAGAAAAATCCGAAACCCCGTCCTTACTGTTTTTGTAGGATGAAGAACGCCATAGGGGTTTTGGACGCTAACCTGCCTCACTGGTTTATACTGTACTATAGAATGGTTTTGTTGACAAGTTTGGCCTCCCCCGCGCTCATGGTATAATAGCCGCGTTCGACTAGGAGTCACAACTATGTCCATCTTGACCGCTCATAATTTAGCCAAATCCTATGGCCCGCAGGATATCTTTGATGGCGTCTCTCTCGAGATTCCACATGGAGCCAAGGTCGCCCTGATCGGGCCCAATGGATCAGGCAAGACGACGCTGCTGCACCTGCTCGCCGGGTTGGATGAACCCAGCGCTGGCGCTATCCACCGGGCCAAGGATCTGCAAATTGCCTATCTACCTCAGCAGGCCGATTTCTCCGGTGATGGCACGCTGCGAGAAGCAATGTTGAAAGTTTTTGCCGATCTGCAGGCTCGAGCTGCCGAACTGCGCCGCCTGGAAATCGCAATGGCGGACCCCTCCACCTGCGACGAGGCGCTACAGCGATACGGGCGAGCATTGGAAGCGTTTGAACTGGCTGGCGGTTACACCTACGAGCAACGTATTGAGCAGGTGCTCTCTGGGTTGGGCTTTGATGAGGAGGATATCGAGCGCCCGGTGGCGCAACTCAGCGGGGGCCAAAAGACGCGCGCCTTGCTGGCCCGTCTCTTGCTGGAGGAACCCGACCTGCTGCTTATGGACGAGCCGACCAATCACCTCGACCTGGCGGGCATCGAGTGGTTGGAAGGGTATCTCAAGACTTGGGAGGGGGCCGTGGTCGTCGTGGCCCACGACCGGGCCTTTCTCGATGCGGTCGTCGAACGGGTGTGGGAGTTGGAGTGGGGGCGGCTGGAGCAATATCGCGGCGACTATACCGCTTATGCTGTTCAACGGACCGAGCGCGTGACACGTCAGCAGGCCGAGTACAAGCGACAGCAAGACCACATCGCGCGCACCGAGGATTTCATCCGCCGCAACATCGCCGGTCAGCGCAGCAGATCAGCCAAGGAACGCCGGAAGCGACTGGAGCGGCTCGAACGAATTGAGCAGATACAAGAGTACCAACCGCTGAACCTGGCCCTGGGCGATGCCGCTCGCAGCGGCGACCTGGTGTTGGGCCTCTACGACCTGGCAGCGGGCTACGACGCGGCAGCCCCCCTCCTCACCGCACAAGAGTTCGAACTGCGGCGGGGGCAGCGAGTGGCTCTGTTGGGACCGAATGGCTCTGGCAAAACCACACTCGTGCGCACTGTGTTGAGAGAGATTCCGTCGCTGGAGGGGGATGTGCGAATTGGGGCCAACGTGCATCCGGGCTATTTTGCCCAGGGGCACGCGGACCTTGATATTGAAAAAACTGTGATCGAGACAGTTTTGGATGCCAGCGATATGGGAATCAGCCAGGCGCGGGATCTGTTGGGCCGTTATCGCTTCTCTGGCGACAATGTCTTCAAACGCGTCGGCGATCTCTCCGGCGGTGAGCAGTCCCGCGTCGCGCTGGCGCTCCTGGCGCTCAGGGGAGCCAACTTGCTGATTCTCGACGAGCCGACCAACCACCTCGACATTCTCTCCCAGGAGGTGCTGCAAGAAGCGCTGGCCGAATTTAGCGGCACGCTGCTGATCGTGACCCACGACCGTTACCTGATCCGCAAGCTGGCTACCCGCGTCTGGGCGATTGAGGACAAAGTATTGTGGGAATTTAAGCAAGGCTACGAGGAGTATCACAAGTGGCAGGAGCAGCGACGCCAGGAAAAGAGAGAGCGCCGGGAAGAGGCGCGAGGTAAAACGGAGAGAGAACGCGCGCGCGAGGCCCGCAAAGCGGAGCGGCGGGAGGCAGCGCGGGAGGCCCGCCGCCAGGACGAGCGCGAGCAGACAATCCAGCAATTGGAGTCTCGTCTGGCGCAACTGGGGATTGATTTGGCCGTCGCCAGCGAGCAGCAAGCGGTCGAACAGGTGCGCCAGTTGGGGGCCGAGTATGCGGGGGTCGAGGAAAAGTTGAACACGCTGCTGGCGGATTGGGCAGACGTGACATGAGCTTTCTCATCGGACTCACGGGCAACATCGGCACGGGCAAATCCACCGTCGCCCAAATGCTGACCGAACTGGGTGCCGAGACGATTGACGCAGATAAGGTAGCTCACGAGGTGATGCGGGCAGGCACTCCCGCCCACGCGGCCATCATCGCAGCGTTTGGGCCGGAGATGTTGTCTCCCGACGGCGAGATTGACCGTTCGCAACTGGGAGTGCATGTCTTTGCCGATCCAACGGCGCTAGGGCAGTTGGAATCAATCGTCCATCCCGCCACCCTGGAAGCGGTCGCTGCCCGCGTCGTCGCTGCCGCTGCTGATGTGGTGGTGATTGAGGCAATCAAACTCATCGAGGCCGGGATGGCCGAGGCGTACAACAGTGTGTGGGTGACGACCTGCCGGCCGGAGCAACAGATTCAGCGCATTATGGGAGCGCGAGGCTTGAGCCGGGTCGAGGCCGAGCAGCGCGTGCGAGCACAGCCGCCCCAGGAGGAAAAGATCGCCCGCGCCGATGTGGTCATAGATACCTCTGGCACGCTCGCGTGGGCGCGAGAACAGGTACAAGCGGCGTGGGAGCGGTTGAGGCGCGGCGCACGTTTCTTGGAAGAGTAGGACATTCGGAGTATAATTGTGATCAGTTTGCTTATTCGCTTGTTCCAGACGCAAACCCTCAACGAGTTGAGGATTTGCGAACTTGTTCGGGCTGTTTTCGGAGCAGTGTGCTAGGTACTGACAAACGGGGGATATTATGCAAGAGATCACAGTACGACGGGCCAAACCAAGCGACGCGGCCAAAATCGCCGCTTTCGTCAACCGTGGTCGGCGGGGGCAAGTGCAGATTGACAAGTTGGCTGTCATCGAACGCTTTGGCAGCGTGGGTATGATGGTGGCCGAGTTGGGTGATAAGCTGGTAGGTATGCTCGGATGGCGGGCCGAAAACCTCATCGTCAGAGTGACCGATCTTTTGATCGCGCCAATTCCAGAGGGCGTCGCCGTCGCTCGCGAGTTACTCTCCGAGATGGAACAGACTGCGGGTGAGTTGCAGTGTGAGGCGGCGTTGCTCTTCCTGCCGCGTCCGCATCATCCCAAGTTGGTCAAGTTCTGCAACACACTTGGCTATGAATCTCAAATCGTCGGCAATTTGCCCAAAGCGTGGCAAGAGGCCGCCGTTGAGGCGCGCGTGGGCGGTGAAGAGGCGGTATTGGTGAAACAATTACGGACGGGGCGCGTGGCCCGGCCGCTATGAGCGCCTAAAACCCCTACGTGTTCTTCATTTTGCGAGAAACAGCAAAGACGGGGTTTGGGGGTTTTCAAAAAAGCTGTTTCTTAGCAGCGATAGATTTCATTGGAGGTGGATATGTTTGCCTTGAAGCAATTTGCAAATCAACACCCACGTCTGATGGCCTGGCTGGTGCTGGCCGTCGGCATGGTGATCATCCTTGTATGGTCCGCCCGCGACGTGGGGCTGTTGCCAGGCCAGTGGGCAGCTTTGATCGTCGCCACCATCGGGCTGGCCGGCTTGTGCGTGTGGATCATTGGGTGGGAGGATGAAGAGGAAGAGACACAGGAGCAATCGTGACACTAGAATACAGGAGTTATTCCTATGGACTTGTTCGATAAATGTTGGGGCTTTACCGAGGCGAAGAGAGTTCAGGCGGCCGGGTTCTACCCTTATTTTATTCCTCTCTCCGACAGCGAAGGTACTCAAGTCACCGTCGGCGATCACCAGTTGATTATGATCGGCTCCAACAATTACTTGGGGCTGGCTACGCATCCCCGTGTCCGCCAGGCTGCCATCGAGGCGACGCAACGGTATGGCGCCAGTTGCACCGGCTCCCGCTTCCTCAACGGCACGCTAGAACTGCATCTGGAACTGGAGCAACGGCTGGCCGAGTTTGTGGGCGCAGAGGCGGCGCTGGCGTTTTCTACCGGCTATCAGACTAACGTGGGAACCATCTCGGCGCTGGTGGGCCGTGACGACTTTGTCGTCACCGATAAGGATGATCACGCCAGCATCGTGGATGGCTGCCGGCTGGCCCTGGGCGAGATGCGCCGCTTCCGCCACAATGATATGGCCCATCTGGAGCGCGTCTTGGCCGGTCTGCCGGAGGAGGCCGGCAAACTCGTGGTCGTGGATGGTGTCTTTAGCATGGGGGGCGATATCGCCCCGTTACCAGAGATCGTGTCGCTGTGTCAAAAGTACGGAGCGCGGCACATGGTGGACGACGCCCATTCCATCGGAGTGTTGGGCGAGGGGCGTGGCACAGCGGCTCACTTTGGCCTCACCGGCCAAGTGGACCTGACGATGGGCACTTTTAGTAAATCCCTGGCCAGTCTGGGCGGGTTCATCGCCGGCGCGGCAGATGTGATCCACTACATCCAACACCACGCCCGTTCGCTGATCTTTAGCGCGAGCATCCCGCCGGCCAACGCAGCCGCCGCTCTGGCCGCACTAGAGATCATGCAGGAGGAGCCGGAGCGGATCGCGCGGGTCAATCAGATTGGCGAGTATATGCGGACCGAGTTACGCCGGTTGGGTTTTAACGTGGGCGCCTGTGAAACCCCCATCGTGCCGGTCGTCATCGGCGACGATATGCACACCTTTATCACCTGGAAAGCGCTCTACGACGCGGGCGTCTATACCAACGCCGTCATTTCTCCTGCGGTACCATCCGGGTCGGCACTGCTGCGCACCAGCTATATGGCGACCCACACCGACGAACAACTAGATCGTGTACTGCAAGTCTTTGCAGAGGTGGGGCGGACGCTAGGGCTTCTCGGATAGTGAGCGCCGGCGGGCGCTCACTGACGTGGGGCAGGCTTTCGAGCCTGCCAGCAGACTGGAAAGTCTGCTCCACGTGCGACTTTTGCCCTAATGTAAAATAATCCTGTTGAACAATATGACTCACCTGAAACGATTGCTTGCACTGGTCCTTGTGGTCATCATCTTGATACCTCTCGCGCCGCCAGGGGCGTCATGCGCTCAAGAGGACATCGTCGCGCGCTTGATGGAAGAAATGTCCAGTGCGGCCAAAGTCGGCCAGTTGTTCCTGGTCACCTTCCCCGGAACCGAGGTCAGCGACGAGACCATCATCGCTGAACTAATCCGCGATTACCACGTCGGCGGAGTACTGCTTCTGCCCGATAATGGCAACATTATCAACGAGGGCGACACACCCGCGCAGGTAGCCACGCTTATTGGTCAACTCCAACAAACCGCCTGGGACGCAACGCAGCCTGTGACCGAGACGCTGACCGGCGAAGAACTCGCCGACCCCTTTATCCCCCTCTTTATCGCCGCGAGCCACGAAGGGAACGGCATGCCCTTTACCAGCATCGTCAACGGGACGACCCCGCTGCCCTCCGAGATGGCCGTGGGCGCCACCTGGGATCCGATCCATGCCGAAACTGTGGGCCAGATCGTGGGCCAGGAACTGCGCGATTTGGGCGTCAACATGCTGCTCGGCCCTTCGCTGGACGTGTTGGAAACGCCCCGCCCTGAGAGCGCGGGCGACCTGGGGGTGAGAACTTTTGGGGGCGATCCGTTCTGGGTGGGGCAAATGGGGCAGGCCTACATCCGCGGCGTCCACGCTGGCGCCGACGGGCAAGTGGCGGTCGTGGCCAAGCACTTTCCCGGCATGGGCACCTCCGATCGCTCGCTCGACGAAGAAGTCCCCACCGTGCAGCGCACACTGGAGAAACTGAGACAGGTTGACCTGGCCCCGTTCTTTGCCGTAGCACAGGCGGACGATCCGGCGGCGCGGCCCGATGGAGTGTTAGTATCCCACATCCGCTTCCGGGGGTTGGAGGGTGAACGTTTCGTCGCCACTCGTCCGGTCAGCGTGGATAGCCAGGCGCTACAGCGGTTATTGGGGTTGCCGGAGCTGACCGGTTGGCGTGAGGGCGGCGTGACGGTCTCCGATGGACTGGGGATGCGTGCACTGCGGCGGTTCTACGATCCGAGCGAGAGAAGCTTTAACAACCGGCGCATTGCCCAGGAGGCTTTTCTCGCCGGCAATGACCTGCTCACCCTCTCACAATTCGCGCCCAGCGACGCATGGGAGGATCGGGTCTCCAACGTCAAATCTACCATCACTTTCTTCCGCGAACGGTACGATAGCGATCCCTCGTTCCAGACGTTGGTGGACGATGCCGTAGCGCGCATATTGAGGCTCAAAATCAAGCTCTACGGCGGCGCGTTCCGGCTCAACGCCGTCCAGCCTGACGTGGATGGGGTGGGCGAGCGGCTAGGATCGTACCAAGAGGCGCTATCCCCAATTGGCCACGACGCTGTCACACTGCTTTTCCCCCCCTCACCCGATCTCGTTCCCTCCCCTCCGGCCACCGAGGATAACATTGTCATCTTTAGCGATAGCCGCAGTGAGCAGCCTTGCTCCACGTGCGCTCCCGCGCCCTACGTGGACTCGCTCGCGCTGCAAGACACGATCGTGCGGCTCTACGGCCCCGACGCGACGGGGCAGATCAGCCCGTGGAGAATGACCAGCTTCACCTTTGGCCAACTGGACGAGTACTTGAACACCCCGTCTTTGCTTCCATCACCGGCTCCCACAGGTGAGGGAGAGAGCACGGTTACTCCCGTTCCTCTCCATCCTATCGAAGCGGCCTTGCAGAACGCCAATTGGATCATCTTTGCCATGCTCAACCCGGCCGCCGACCCGCCCCAATCGAAAGTCGTGCGTCGTTTCCTGGCCGAGCGGGCCGAAGCTCTGCGCGGGCCACACCTGGTCGTACTGGCTTACGATGCTCCCTACTATTTGGATGCAACCGAGATCAGCAAGTTGAGCGCCTACTATGTGGCCTACAGCCGCATCGAGCCTTGTATTGAGACCTCGGTGCGGGCCATGTTTGGCGAGTTCGCTCCGGCTGGCACTCTGCCGGTCAGTGTGAGCGGCATCAACTATGACCTGGTGGTTCAGACCTCTCCCGATCCTGAGCAAACCGTCACGCTCTACTATGAGAAAATCAGCGAGCCGTCCGAGGAGGATCAACTGACGCCAGAGCCGACGGAGGAGAGCGAGCCGACGTTGGAGCCAACCGAGGACGGTCAGCCGACGCCTGAACCTAGATTGGCGGAGGGCGACAAGTTGAGACTATACACCGAGGTGATCGTGGATCACAACGGCCATCCTGTGCCAGATGGCGCTCCGGTTCAGTTTATCTTTGCCTATCCGCAAGAGGGGCTGGAACGTTCAGAGATGGCGACTACCAGTGGCGGCGTGGCTGAAACGACGGTCATGCTGGATCGAACAGGCCAACTTGATATCTCTGTCCAGGCGGATCCGGTGCCGCGCGCAATCGCCCTGCAGATCACGATCCAGGAAGAGGGGCCGGCCATCATTGTGCCCATCACGCCTACTCCCCGTCCCACCGTACCCCGGCCAACGCCGACGCCCACGCTCGGCCCGGAACCGGCAATCGAGAACACGCCACAGCCAACACCCGCGCCGGGGAACGGAGAAGAGTCATCCACGATCAGGGAGGTTGGAACAGCGGACTTGGCGTTGGCTCTGCTCGGCGTCTTGATCGCCGGCAGCGCGGGGTATTATGTCATCCGCTCCAATAATGAGCCGGTCAGTCTGGCCTTGCGCTTGGCGCTGTGGTGTGCAATCGGGGGACTGGCGCTGTATATGGCCTACGCCCTACTTGCGCCGAACATTGCCTGGCTACAGGAACAAAACAGTGTGTGGGTTGCTGGCGGGTTCGCGTTATTGGGTGGTTTGGCTACTCTTGTTGTTACGCGCATTACCGGTTGGTGGAGACGAGTAGGGTAACCAATCTGACTCTACAGGAAGGTTGCTAACGTGGCGAGGACGAGCATTATTCCCGTCAGCGCCAGCAACCTGCGATTCTCGATCACGGCTCGACGCCACTCCTCCTCGGCGGGGACGAGTGTTAGCAGCGCGGGCGGCAGCGAACCGGTATGCAACATGTCGCGGAACGCCGCCACATTCGGGAGGCGCTGGTTGGGGTGCATGGCGATAGCGGCCAGGATGGCGCGTTCTGTGGCGGGAGAGATGTGAGGGTTGATCGCTCGCGGAGGCGCGAGCGCCTCTGGATTGAGGAAACGCCGCTTGGCGTCTACTGGGGGTTGATTGGTCAGAAGATGATAGAGCGTAGCGCCCAGCGAATAGACATCGGAGCGGGCGTCGGTGTGACCAGTATCCCCGCCATATTGCTCCAGCGGAGTATAGGCAACGGTGCCTCGCCCTTGCAACACAGTAACGGTGCGGGTATCATCCGTCGCCAGCAGTTTGACCAGCCCAAAGTCCACCAGTTTGATCAGCCCGCCGGGCGTCAGCTTGATATTGGCCGGCTTGATGTCGCGGTGGAGCACGGGCGGGGACTGACAATGGAGGTACTCCAACGCGTCGCACAATTGGGCGGCCCAGCGGAGCACTCTTTGTTCGTCGAGGAACTTGTCTCGGCGGCGTTCCTCCTCCATCAGTTGGCGCAGGTCGCGTCCGCCGACAAAGTCCATGACCAGATACTCCCGCTGGTTGACGGCAAATGTATCGGAGACTTTGGGGAGGTTGGGGTGGTCCAAGCGGGCCAGGGTGAAAGCCTCGCGCCGAAACTGTTCCTGGGCTTGAGCAAGCGCTTCGGGCGTGGCGTCAGGGTCCGGGCGTACCTCTTTGATGGCGCAGATGCGGCCTTCGAGACGCAGGTCCTCGGCGCGGTACACCGCGCCCATACCGCCCTGACCGACGGGAGCCAGGACTTTATAACGCTGGTGCAGGAGGGTTCCTGGCACGAGCAAGCGGGCCATAGCGATGATATTTCACTCCTTTTGGGTTAGGTAGTCTTCCCGTAGAGTGTTGTTGGCGTTTTACCGCTGAGAACGCCGAGTTCGCAGAGCTTTTCTATTTCTCAGCGCTCTCAGCGTACTCTGCGGTGCAGAATGATCGCTGCCTTTGTCAACAACACTCAAAAGAGGGACTGCCTTGGGTTGCGTTTCATCATAAGCGAGAAAGGTCATTCTGTCAAGGAGGTGGGTTATGATACGTCAAGACATGCCAATGCTCATCGTTTACGAAGGTAAACTGGAGGGGCAACGCTGGATCATAGATCGGGATAGGGTGATCATTGGGCGTGGGTCGGATTGTGACGTCGTGCTGCCAGAGCGGCAGGCCTCGCGCCAACACGTCCAAATTGAGCGAGACGACAGGGGCTATCKGYKGYSYGAYCNGKSSWSCAAGAACGGCACTTTTATCAATGGYCGAGAGGTGCGCGACAAGCCCYAYCGYCTGAAAGATGGGGACGAGATACAGATCGCGCTGTGCGTCAGGATRGGCTTTGTGGGGGCCGACGCCACGCTCCCYCTGGAGCTGACCGKCCCCAACCGGGGGCTGCGCATTGACACCGCAGCCAAAAGGGTTTTTATCGGAGGGCACGAGATGATTCCCCCTCTCTCAGTAGCCCAGTATAYGYTGYTRGAGTTGYTGCTCGATCACAAAGGGAAAGTGGTCTCACGAGACGAGATCGTGACGGCTGTGTGGGCCGAGGAKGAAKCGCTGGGCGTCTCTGAGCARGCGATTGACGCGCTGGTGCGCCGYTTGCGCGAGCGTATCGCCGCCATAGACCCAGACCACGATTACGTCGTCACCGTGCGAGGGCACGGGTTCAGATTGGATAACCGGTAAGTTAACGAACAATGCTCCCCTACTACTACGGCCTCTCGCCCAGCACCGCCTGGACGCTGCGCTCTTCCCCATCACGGACGATTGTCACCTCGACCGTGTCCCCTACCTGCGTCTCGGTCTCCAGGTATACCGTAAACTGCTGGGAATTGGTCACCGGCTCGCCGTTGATGGCCGTGATGACGTCGCCGCCCAGCGGGATACGCACGTTACCCATCCTCACGACGTGGTCCCCGCCTCGAATACCGGCTTGGTCGGTGGGGCCTCCCTGCACCGCATCGAGTACCAACAACCCCTCGTCGGGGACCTCCACCCCGGTCTGGCGGATCGCTTGCGCTCGCTCCGGCGTCAGGTCGAGCATCTGCACGCCCAGCCAGGGGTGCGGGTAGTGACCCTGGGCAATCAACTGCGGCACGACCCGCTGCACGGTGCCGACGGGGACGGCGAACCCGATTCCGGCCGAGGCGTGGCTGGGGCTGACGATTTGGGAGTTCACTCCGATGACCCTCCCTCGCAGGTCCAGCAGCGGCCCGCCAGAGTTGCCAGGATTGATGGCCGCGTCGGTCTGGATCGCTTCGCCGATGAAGCGCCCGTCGGGGCTTTGTATGATCCGCCCCAGCGAACTGATCACCCCCACCGTCAAGGTGCGCTCCAGCCCAAAGGGGTTGCCGATAGCAACGACAAACTGCCCCACGCGCAACCCGTCTGAATCGCCCAGCGCGACCGGCTGCGGCAGGTCATTGGCCTCAATGCGGAGCACCGCCAGATCGTTGGAGGGGTCTGTGCCGACGATCTCGGCCTGGTAGGTCTGCCCATTGGCCAGCGTCACCGATAGCTCCTCCGCGTTATCCACCACGTGATAGTTGGTGACGATGTGTCCCTCCGTATCGTAGAGGAAGCCGGAGCCGGCGCCCTCCTGGGGAACGGGCCGGAAGAAGAAATCGTAGGCGTAACTCACGCTGGTGATGTTGACCACCGCCGGCCCGACCAGGTCGTAGACCGCCTCCACCTGCGCTTCCAGCGCGTTGGCCGGCTCCTCGGTCGGCGGCGGCAGCGGCGGGGCCGGCGTGGGGGTCGGCGGTGTGGTCGGGGTCGGGGTAACAGATGGGAGCAACAACCCTCCTGCCCCGCAGCCCAACGTCGCGCCGACCAACACCGCCAGCGCCACCAAAGTCAAAATCCTGTATCTGTTCATTGGCCTCACACCTCTCTGGATGTCACAATCCGTTCCAGTCGTGCCACTTCCGCCTGCAACTCCTCAATCCGCCTCCGCATACGGAGGATGATCTCCACCCCGGCCAGGTTAACCCCCAAATCGGTGAGGCGGCGGATGCGGCGCAACTCGGCCAACTCGGCCTCGGTCAGCACGTCGCTCACCAGCCGGCGGCGGATGTAGCGGCGGACGGTGCGCGGCGCAAGGCCGGTACGATGGGAGGCGACGGTGATGGTGATGCAGGTGGTTTGTTCTCGCCCTGTCATCGTCTGTCCTCCTTACCCGAGATTTGTCTCAATTCCTCGAATAGCTCCCGCTGACGGGAAGTGAGGCGCGTTGGTACCTGCACCTCAACCTTGGCGTACAAATCGCCGTGCTGGTCGGGCTGCCGCAGGTGGGGCATACCCTTGCCCCGCAGCCGAAAGACACGCCCGTTCTGCGTGCCGGCTGGGATGGTGAGCTTCACCGGGCCGCTCAGAGTCGGCACCTGCGCCTTGCCGCCCAGCACCGCCGTGTAGAGATCCACCGGCACCGACACGTGCAGGTCGTCCCCCGGGCGCTCGAACTGCGGATCGGGCGCTACCCGGACGCGCAGGTAGAGATCGCCTGCTTCTCCGCCGGCCGCCCCCGGGCCACCCTCGCCACTCATCCGAACGCGGGTGCCGGTGCGTGCTCCGGGTGGAATCTTGACCTCCAGCTTACGGCCATCTTTCTGCAAAGCGCGCCTTGTGCCCTGGTACGCCTCTCGCAGGCTGATCTCGACTTCCTGCTCATAATCCTGCCCGCGCTGCGGGCGCACGCGGTACTGGAAGCCACCCGGCGCGGCCCCGCCCCCCATCCCGCCGAATATCTGGCTGAAGAAATCGGAGAACGGGTTTCCACTACCGAACAAGTCCTCGAAATCATCCGGCGTGCCGTAGCGGACGTGAACACGCTGACCGCCGGGCGCTCCGGCGGCCCATTGCCCCCAGTCGAAATCACTGGGACGGCCTCCGCTCTGCTGCCAGCGACGCCAGTCGGCCCCTAACCGGTCGTACTTGCTCCGCTTTTCCGGGTCCGAAAGCACCTCGTAGGCCTCGTTGATTTCCTTGAACCGTTCCTCGGCCCCGTCGTCACCGGGGTTTACGTCTGGATGATATTGACGAGCGAGCCGGCGGAATGCTCGCTTGATTTCCTTTTCGTCGGCGTCTTTGCCGACGCCGAGAATTTGATAATAGTCTTTGTATTCCATCTATTTTTCACCAGGTGGGATCAGACTGCCACGACGACGCGGGCCGGACGCAAGAGACGATCTCCCAGGTAGTAGCCGGCCTCGACTACGCCGACCACGGTATCCGGCTCGACTCCGGCCTGCTCGTGCGGCACGGTGCTCACCGCCTCGTGCCAGGCCGGGTCGAAAGGCTCTCCTGCGGCCTGAATAGGCTCTGCTTCCTCTTGCTCCAGGAGGCGCATCAGGGTTTGATGTGTCAGATCCACTCCTTGCCGGAGGCTCTCGGCATCCGTCCCATCCGTGTTCAACGCTCGCTCCAGGTTGTCGGCCACGCGCAAAAAGTCCCGCAGCAGCCGCTCCCGGTCGGCGGCGATGCGCTCGTCGGCCAGCCGCTGTTGCCGCTTGCGAAAGTTCTCCATCTCAGCCTGCAGGCGGAGCGCCCGGTCGCGCCACTCCTCCAGGCTTTCCTGTCGTTCTTCCGGCTCCCGTGTGGCACGGGGGGCAGGTCGCACTTCCGCTCGCGGAGATACAAGCGGCCCCGCCGGCAGCACCGCTTCTCTATCCACCACAGGCGGGACGGCCTCGGCAACTGCCGGGACGTCTGCAAACTGCGTTCGCCCCGGAACGACCGAGGGCTTGGTGCGAATAGGAACTCTTACTTTGGTCATCATAGTTCACCCTCTCGACAGCCCAACCCTCCCGCGGGTTGTATCAGGACCAGCGGGAGGGTACTTGCCTGTCGCGAGTCTTTACATCTCCTGGAACTCGCCCTCGATCACTTCTTCCTCGCCGGCCGCCGGCCCAGCGCCGTAACCGGGCGCCGATTTGCCGTTGCCGCCGAATCCGGGCTGCGGGCCGCCGGCTGCCGCTTGCTGCGCCGCTGCTTGCTGCGCCGCTGCTTGCTGCGCATACATCTGCTGTCCGATGGCCTGGCTGGCCTGCTGCAACTGCTCGATCAGTGTTCGGATGCGGTTCGCGTCGTCACTCTCTTTGGCCTGCTTCAGGTCTCCCACGATCTGCTCGACCCGTCCACGGTCAGACGCCGGCACCTTGTCTCCCAGGTCGCGCAACATCTTTTCCATCTGATGGATCAGCGCGTCGGCGCTGTTGCGGGCCTCGATCAGATCCTTGCGCTTCTGGTCTTGCGCCTCGTGTCGCTTTGCATCCTGCACCAGCCGCTCCACCTCGTCCTTGTTCAAGTTGGTGGTGGCGGTGATGGTGATCTTTTGCTCCTTGCCGGTGGCCTTGTCCTGGGCCGAGACGTTCAGGATGCCGTTGGCGTCAATATCGAACGTCACCTCGACCTGCGGCACGCCGCGCGGCGCGGGCGGGATGCCTTCCAGGTTGAACATCCCCAGGCTGTTGTTGTCGGCCGCCATCGGCCGCTCCCCCTGCAAGACGTGGATCGTCACGGCGGTCTGACCGTCCTCGGCGGTGGAAAAGGTCTCGCTCTTGCGAATTGGGATGGTGGTGTTGCGCTCGATAAGAGGCGTCAGCACCCCGCCCAGCGTCTCTACGCCCAGCGTCAGCGGCGTCACGTCCAGGAGCAGCACGTCCTTGACCTCACCGCCCAGCACCCCGGCCTGGATAGCCGCGCCGACGGATACCACCTCGTCTGGGTTGACCCCCTTGTGCGGCTCTTTGCCACCGGTCAGGTCGCGCACCAGGTCTTGGATCATCGGCATACGGGTTGCGCCGCCCACCAACACCACCTCGTCTAAATCGCTGGCTTCTAATTTGGCGTCCTTCAACGCCTGCTCGAACGGCCCCCGGCAGCGCTCTACCAATTCCTCGGTCAGTTGCTCCAACTTGGCGCGCGTTAGCTTGATCTGCAAGTGCTTGGGGCCGGATGCGTCGGCGGTGACAAAGGGCAGATTGATGTCCGTCTCCAACACGGTGGAGAGCTCGATCTTGGCCTTTTCTGCCGCCTCTTTCAGTCGCTGCAACGCCTGACGATCCTCGCGCAGGTCAATGCCTTGCTCTTTTTTGAACTCGTCGGCGACGTAATCGGTGATGCGCTGGTCCCAGTCGTCGCCGCCCAGGAAGGTATCGCCGCTGGTGGACTGTACCTCGACCACCCCCTCGCCCACGTCCAAGATAGAGACATCGAACGTGCCGCCGCCCAGGTCAAAAACCAGGATCGTCTCGTCCGTCTTTTTGTTCAGCCCGTAGGCCAGTGATGAGGCGGTAGGCTCGTTGATGATGCGCAGCACCTCCAGCCCGGCGATCTGCCCCGCATCCTTGGTCGCCTGGCGCTGGCTGTCATTAAAATAGGCCGGGACGGTGATGACCGCCTGCGTGACAGTTTCGCCCAGGTAGGCCTCGGCATCCTCCTTCAGCTTGCGCAGGATCATGGCCGAGATCTCTTGCGGCGTGTAATTCTTGCCGGTCTGGGGAATAGAGACCTGCGCGTCGCCCGAAGGCCCGCTCACGATCTTGTAGGGCAGAATCTCGCGCGCTTTCTCGACTTCCGGTTCGTCGTACCGGCGGCCCATCATCCGCTTGATGGAAAAGACGGTGTTATCCGGGTTGACGACTGCCTGTCGCCGGGCGGTCTGCCCCACCAATCGCTCGCCGTTCTTGCTAAAAGCAACAACCGACGGGAACAACCGTCCCCCCTCAGCGCTGGGGATAACTGTCGGCTCGCCGCCCTCCATCACAGAGACGACCGAGTTGGTCGTACCTAGATCAATTCCGATTATCTTGCTCATCTGTTTCCTCCCATTTACGTTTTACGTTTCACGTTAAATATACCTCATCTCTATCAGAAATACATAAGAGCAACATAAGAGTTTCATTAGATCGCGCCGCTGGATCGCCGCCCCCGTTTGCAGATTACGACAAGTGTGATAAACTCCTGTCTGGCGCGAGACACTCTGAAATGAAACGAGAAACGACCGAGAACCAATTCCCCAAACTGCGAGCCGTTGATGCCCGCCCGCTCCTTCACGGCGGGCGGCCGTCCATCTTGCTGCGCGACCCGTTGCAACTGTGCGACAACTCCATCGTCATTCCCCGGCAACTGGGGCCTGTCCTGGCGCTGTGTGATGGCACACGAGACGTCGGCGGTTTGAGCGCCTCGCTCGCCGTCCGCTACGGGCTGCGCGCCGATCCGGCCCTGTTGACGCAACTGGTGGCCGCGCTCGACGAGGCGCTGCTGCTCGAAAACGAGAGTTACGCCCAGGCGCGCGCTCGTTCGCTGGCCGAATATCGCCAGGCGCCCTTCCGCCCGCCCACCAGCGCGGGCCGCTCCTACCCGGCCGATCCAGATGAACTGCGCCGTATGCTGGGCGGTTACCTCTCTGGCGTGCAAGACGCAATCCCCAACGCCGGGGACGCGCGCGGCCTGGTCTGCCCGCACATTGACTACTCTCGCGGCGGCTCGGTCTATGCCCAAACCTGGAAGCCGGTGGCGCAAGCGGCCCGCGAGGCCGACCTGGTGGTATTGCTGGGCACCGATCACTTTGGGGATGGGGGACTGGTGACGCTCACGCGCCAGCACTATGCCACGCCCTTTGGCGTACTGCCGACGGCGGTGGATGTCGTGGACGCCCTGGCCGAGGCCGTGGGCCGGGAGACAGCCTTTGCCGGCGAACTCGCCCATCGCAGCGAGCACTCGATCGAACTGGCGGCCGTTTGGCTGCACCACGTCCGTGAGGGAAAGCCGTGCGAACTATTGCCTGTCCTGTGCGGCTCGTTCGCGCATTTCGCGCCGGGCGAGCTGGAGAGCGATCCGACGCTCGACGCGCTGGTAGCCACGCTCAGGCAGGCAACGGCCGGACGGCGCGCGCTCGTCGTGGCGGCGGGCGACTTGGCGCACGTGGGGCCGTCGTTCGGAGGCTCGCCGGTTGACCTGATGGGGCGCGCCCGGCTGAAAGCGGCCGACGACGAACTGATCGAACGAACGTGCGCGGGCGACGCGGCCGGCTTTTTCGCGGCCATTGAGCGCGTGGACGACCGTCACAACGTGTGCGGGCTGCCCCCCATCTACCTGACACTGCGGACGCTCAGCCCGGTCGAGGGAGAGCGTGTGGCCTACGATCTATGCCCGGCCGATCAGAACGGCGCGTCGTTGGTATCGGTGTGCGGGATCATACTCACGTAAGACAAATTGCCAATTTGTCCAGAGGAGGTTTTATGTTTCGAGGGAATGAGCTTTTCAATCGTTGGCGGTTGGTCTGCGGTGTTGCCGTGGCTCTGCTGCTGAGTATAACAGCCTGCACATCCGCAGGCGAGGAGGAATCTACAATGCCATCGAACCCTACTGATCGCAGCAACATGTACAGCGCGCCGCCAGAGATGCAGATTGACCCTGGCAAGAGCTATATCGCCACCATCTCGACGGTCAAGGGCGACATTGTCGTCCAGCTTGACGCTGCCGCCGCTCCGCAAACGGTCAACAACTTTGTCTTTTTGGCCCAAGAGGGCTTTTACGACGGCTTGACGTTCCACCGTGTGGAGCCAGGCTTTGTCATCCAGGGGGGCGACCCGCTTGGCAGCGGCGTCGGCGGCCCCGGCTACACAGTCCCGGCCGAGATCAAGCTGCCCCACCTCGAGGGCGCCATCGCCATGGCTCGCAAGGGAGACAATGTGAACCCCGATCGCGCCTCCAGCGGCAGCCAGTTCTACATCACCCTGGCCCCCACACCCTTCCTGGACGGGGGCTACACGGCTTTCGGCCAGGTGAGCGGGGGAATGGACGTCGTCCAGTCCATCGCCGTCGGCGACGTGATAGAAAAGGTCACCATCACCGCAGAGTAACGTCCAATGGCCGCGCGACGGGCCTATAACACCACAGCCTACCGCTATCCGCGCGAGCGGCTCATCCTGGCGCTGACGCTGCTCCTGGTGTTGCTGATCATCGCCCTCACCGCCACGGCGACTCTGTGTGGCAGTTTACTGGTCGTCGTGGTGATGGTGGTATACGCCTACGCTCGCAATCGCTCCCACCACCGGGCGCTGATGGAGCGGGCCAGGCCGGTGACGGAGCAAAGCGCGCCCGTCCTGGCGGCAATTGCGGCTGAAAGCGTCGCCCGGTTGCAGGTGAACCAGGTGCAGGTTTTCATCGCGCCCGGCAACAGTCTGAATGCCTACACCTTTGGCCTAGTCTCGCCCAAGGTCGTGGTGCTCCACTCATCGCTCTTGCAGGTGCTGGACGCGGATGAGTTGCGCTTTGTCCTGGGGCACGAGCTGGGCCACGTGCGGTTGGGGCATACGTGGCTCAACTCGCTGGTGGGCGGGATGGCCGGTATGCCCAGCCCGTCTATGGCCTCGGTCGTCCTGGCGCTGGCCTTCCTGTGGTGGAACCGGGCGTGCGAGTACTCGGCCGACCGGGCCGGGCTGTTGGCCTGCGGCAAGCCCCACAAGGCGATCTCGGCGCTGGTCAAACTGGCGGCCGGGACGGGAGCGCTGACGCGAACCGGGCTGGAACGGGCGCTGCGCCACATTGAGGCCGAGGACGATCACGCGCTATCAACCTTTGAAAACGGCCATTCCGATGGCGCGCTGGCAGGCTTGAGCGAATCGCTCTCCACCCACCCGATGACGGTGCGTCGCATTGAGCAACTGCGCCGTTACGCGAGCACAGACGGGTACCGTCATCTGCAATCGCTGATGACGCGGAACGCCGAGGCTTGACACATCCGCGCTCCTATGGCATAATGTAGACCACTTTTCAAAGGCGATGATGGAGACGAGTAAGTGCGGGGGCACCGGGCAGAGAGCCTGGAACAGGTGAGAGCCAGGTACGGGAGCCGCGTCGAAAATCCCTCCGGAGCCGTTGACTGAAAGGCCAACGCGCGCTCAGGCGCGCCTCCGAGTAAGCTCAACCGGGTTCGCCCCCGTTACAAGCGCGCAGCGATGTTGGTCGCCGGAAGAGAGGCCCTGTCTGTGTGGGCAAGAAGGGTGGTACCGCGGGAGCACAGGCTCTCGTCCCTTGAGGACGGGGGCCTTTTTGTTTTGGAGAGCGTGTTTAGTACCTTATCGGTGAAATTCTTGCACATTGAGCAAGAATTTGGGAACACAGAGCTTCACAGAGAAGACACAGAGGGACGCAGAGAAAACCTCGGTGAATCTCTGTGTCCCTTTTCGGTTCTGGCTTGTCCAGGTTAGGAAAACGAGATGGATTTCATCGTTCGGCCTGGCGCCAAAAAAGATCTACCCGAGATGCTCCGCCTGTGGCGGGAGATGATGGACTTTCACGCCCAAGTGGAACCTCGTTTCCGTCCCGCTCCTCCGCCTGCGGGAGAGCAAGCGTGGGAAAAGCACTTGTGCGGGGACGTTTTTGGGAACGAGTCTTGGTGTGTCTTTGTGGCCGAGGCGGACGGCAGGTTGATTGGTCAGATCATGGGCGTGTTGCGCGCCCCTTATCCTGTCTTTGAGCCTGGGCGGTACGGGTACGTGACGGATATCGTCGTGGATTCGACGGTACGTCGGAGTGGAGTGGGACAGGCTCTCTTCAAAGCGCTGCGAGCCTGGTTCTGCGAGCAGGGCGCTTCCCATCTCGAGTTGCAGGTAGCGCGCGAGAACCCCGCTTCCCAAACATTCTGGCGCGCGATGGGCTGCACCGATTACATGGACACACTGTGGTACGATCTGGAGGCGAGATGACCGAGTTGCTCTACCAAATGGACAGTTACCTACGCGAGTTTGAGGCCTCTATCACAACCGTCGTCGGCGAGGGCGTGGTGCTGGATAGGACCGCCTTTTACGTCGGTGGCGGCGGGCAACCGTGCGACACCGGTGCCCTGGAGTCTGGTGGGGAACGATGGGATGTACGCAAGGTGGAGCGGAAGGATGGCCAGGTGGTCCATTACCTGGATCAGCAGCCTCCGCCTGTGGGGACGTCCTTGAAGGGCTCACTGGACTGGGAGCACCGCTACGAATTGATGCGCACCCACACCGCTATGCACATCCTGTGCGGCGTCGTTTGGCGAGATTATGAGGCCTTGGTGACGGGCGGGAAAATGAAGCCCTTGCAAGGGCGCATGGACTTTGAGTTCGAGCGTATGCAGCGCGAACTGGTGGACGAGATCGAGCAAAAGATCAACGCTGAGGTTGCCGCCGCCAGACCGGTCAGCGTGCGCATACTGCCCCGTGAGGAGGCCTTTCAGATTCCCGACCTGATCCGTACCAAGATCAACCTGCTGCCCAAGCACATCGCCCAGGTGCGGGTGGTGGAGATTGAGGGATTGGATTTGCAGGCCGACGGCGGCACGCACGTGGCGAACACCAAAGAGGTCGGCCCGCTCAAGATCGTGGATTACAAGAGCAAAGGGCGCATTAACAAGCGATTGGTGGTAGAGCTAAAGTAGAGGTATTATTTTATCGATTCATTCGGGAGGAAATGATGTTCAAACAAGTACCCTCAAATGTGGATTTCGTAGCGCAGGAACACCAGGTTCTCGATTTCTGGAAGGAAACGGACGCCTTTCGTAAACTCGTCCAGTTGCGAAAGGACGGCCCCACATGGTCGTTCATTGATGGCCCCATCACGGCCAACAACCCTATGGGCGTCCATCACGGCTGGGGGCGCACCTACAAGGATGTCTTTCCTCGCTTCTGGGCGATGAGAGGCTACCGCATCCGTTACCAGAACGGCTTTGACTGTCAGGGCTTGTGGGTCGAGGTGGAGGTAGAGAAAGAACTGGACTTCAAATCCAAACAAGATATTGAGGAGTACGGCGTTGCAGAATTTGTGCGCCGCTGCAAAGAGCGGGTGCTGAAATACGCCGCTATCCAAACAGAACAATCGCAGCGCCTGGGTTACTGGATGGACTGGAACGCTCCCGATTTCCTGCGCGATCTGGCGGAGCGCATGGCGCGCGCTCCGGAGGAGACTATCACGGTGGATGGCCCAGAAGGCCCCGTGACTGATACCGTCGAAAACATCGTGGGGCGGCTGGGATTGCCGGAGCTGGGCGGCTCCTACTTTACCTTTTCCACCGAGAACAACTATATGATCTGGACGATGCTCAAACGCTGCTGGGAGCGCGGCTGGCTCTACAAGGGACGCGACGTAATGCCCTGGTGCCCCCGCTGCGCCACCGGCATCAGCCAGCACGAGATCGTTACCGAGGGCTACCGCGAGATGACTCACCCCAGCATCACGCTGCGCTTTCCGCTTCGCGGCAGGCCGGGGGAAAGCCTGCTGATCTGGACCACCACCCCCTGGACGCTGACCAGCAACGTAGCGGCGGCGGTGGGGCCGGAACTGACCTACGTCAAGGTCCGTCAGGGGGACGAGATATTTTACCTTGCCAAAGGCGCGCTCCCTATCCTGGATGGCAAATACGAGGTGCTGGAAGAGATGCCCGGAACGGCGTTGGAAGGCTGGGCCTACGATGGCCCCTTTGATGAACTAGAGGCCCAGCAGGCCGCTGGCGGCCCTCAAGCCCATCGAGTGCTCCTGTGGGACGAGGTAGGAGAAACTGAGGGCACCGGCATCGTCCATATGGCGCCCGGCTGCGGCGCGGAGGACTTTGCATTGAGCAAAGAGTCCGGCATCCCCGCCATCGCCCCGCTGGACGAGGAGGGAGTCTTTTTGGAGGGATTCGGGCCCTTCACTGGCACCCACGTCTCGGATAGCGCAGAGCGGGTCTTTGAGAACCTGCGGGAGAAGGGCATATTCTACAAGGTCGAGGACTATACGCACCGCTACCCGGTCTGCTGGCGCTGCGGCACCGAACTGGTCTTTCGGTTGGTGGACGAGTGGTTCATCTCGATGGACGAGTTGCGGCACGATATGATAGAGGTCACCAAACAGATCCGCTGGATTCCATCCTTTGGCCTGGACCGCGAACTGGACTGGCTGCGCAACATGCACGACTGGATGATCAGCAAAAAGCGATACTGGGGACTGGCGTTGCCCATCTGGGAATGTGAAGAGTGCGGCCACTTTGAAGTCATTGGCGACGAGCATGAACTTGAGGAGCGGGCTGTGGCGGGCTGGGACGAGTTCGAGGGGCACACACCCCACAAACCCTGGATTGACGCGGTGCGCATCACGTGCCCAGAGTGCGGCGCGAAAGTCAGCCGCATCCCCGACGTGGGCAATCCCTGGCTCGACGCCGGCATTGTCAGCTTTAGCACACTTCAGTATCGAACAAACCACGAATACTGGGAAAAGTGGTACCCGGCCGATTGGATCAGCGAATCCTTCCCCGGTCAGTTCCGCAACTGGTTCTACAGCCTCCTGGCGATGGCGACAGTGCTGGAGAACTCTCCGCCATTCATGACCTGCTTCTCCTACGCCACGCTCATGGACGAGAGCGGACGGCCGATGCACAAGTCGTGGGGAAACATGATCGAGTTCAACGAGGCCGCCGACCGCATGGGGGTGGACGTGATGCGTTGGCTCTACTGCGCCCACAAGCCGGAGAATGACTTGCTCTTTGGCTATGGTCAGGCGGACGAGGTGCGGCGGCAGTTCCTGATCCCACTATGGAATGTTTATTCCTTCTTTGTAACTTATGCCAATATCGATCAGTGGTCGCCTGCTCCTAATTCCCCAGTTCCCCAACCCACCAACCTGCTGGATCGTTGGATACTCGCTCGCCTGAACCAAGTTATTGACCGCGTCACCGATCGTCTGGAGAACTATGACGCCCACGGCACGACTCTGGCGGTGGAACCTTTCCTGGAAGATTTGACCAATTGGTACGTGCGTCGCAGCCGGCGGCGCTTCTGGAAGAGCGAGCATGACGCGGACAAGAACGGGGCCTACACCACGCTGTACCACGTTCTGACGACGCTCTGCCGGTTGCTGGCGCCTATCACCCCCTTCGTCACCGAGGAGATGTACCAGAACCTGGTTTGTTCGGTGGACGCGGGCGCGCCGGAGAGCGTCCATCACACCGACTGGCCCCAGGCAGACCCAGCGATGTTGGACGAGAGTCTGCTAGCGCGCATGGCGTTGGCGCGGCAGGTGGTCACACTGGGCCACTCGGCCCGCAATAGCAAGAACGTCAAATTGCGCCAGCCCCTAGGCCGCGCGCTGGTTCACCTGCAAGCGGCCGGTGTCGAGCTGGACGAGGAGCTGATAGCCCTGGTGCAGGATGAGTTGAACGTCAAGCAGGTGGACTTTGTGGACGATGCGAGCGACCTGGTATCCTACCGGCTCCTGCCAGATAACAAAGTGCTGGGGCCGCGCTTGGGGAAGCGATTCCCCGCGCTGCGGGCGGCGCTTTCGGCGCTCGACCCGCTGACGACGGTGAAGCGACTGTGGGCGAAACTGCCTCTGCTGCTGGAAGTGGAGGGCGAGCAGGTCGAATTGGCCCCCGACGAGGTGCTGGTGCGAGAGGAGGCCCAGGAGGGATTGGCGGTGGCCTCTGAGCGGGACGTGACCGTCGCCGTGGACGTTGTGCTCACCCCTGAACTGGTCGACGAAGGACTGGCCCGCGAGGTTGTGCGGCGGGTGCAGAGCCTGCGCAAGGAAGCGGATCTAAACCTGGATGACCGCATCCGCACCACCTACCAGGCCGAGGGAGAACTGGCCGAGGCGGTCGAGGCGTGGCGTGATTTTATCGCCGCCGAGACCCTGAGTGTGGAACTCGCGGCCGGCTCGCCGGCCGAGGACGCTTTCGTGGGTGAGGATCAAGTCAGCGGGCGCGCGCTCAAATTAGGGATTCGTAAAGCGTAACGCGGATTTGCAACTTGTGCACTTGCAGACTTGCAACTTTCTGGTATAATGTTGTCGCTTTAAGCGGGCGTAGTTCAGTTGGTAGAACACCTCCTTGCCAAGGAGAAGGTCACGAGTTCGAGTCTCGTCGCCCGCTCTCCGCGTTAGGGCAACCAAGAGACAAAACCGGGGTCAACTCGGTGGCCTCTTGGTTTTTTCTTTGCCTGTGCTAGCGCGCGGCTGTGGATATGGTATAATAGGTAATGCGTGAGACGTGATGGTTTCACGTCTTTGCGACCGCTGTAATGGAGTCCGATAGGCTATGGAGAAGGCGACTGGCATTTTCCTGTCGACAGCGCTGTTATTGCTGACGGCCTGTAGCAATGTGATCACTCCCACACAGCCGCCCGCGACCACGCTGCTCTCCGGCGCGTCTCCCGCCTCGCCTGCGACCATCCTCCCCCCGGTCACCATGTCGCCTCCATTCACGCCGGTCACCACGGCGACGCCAACCGTCACCCCCACACCCATCGTCCACGTCATTCAATCGGGAGACACCTTGCTGGGCATCGCTTTGGACTATGGCGTGGATGTGGATAGACTCCAATCGTTCAACAACATCGCCAACCCCCAGTCCTTGCAAGTGGGGCAAGAATTGATCATTCCCACTGGCGGGGATGACGCTGCAGCAGATATGCCCGGTTTGCTGCTACCCACCCCCACTCCGCTTCCCTTTGGTGTGCGCGGTGTCGCCTTTTACGAGACTCCCGTGGGCAGCCTGTGGTGTCTGGGCGAGATCGTCAATACCACCGACGTCGCCCTCGCTAACGTCCAGGTGCGTGTGACTCTCTTTGACGCCAACGGCGAGCAAGCGGCCGAGGCGGATGCGTTCGCGGCGGCAGACATTATTCCACTTGGGGGACGTTCGCCCTTTAGCATCTTGTTCACCAGTTCGCCGGCGGGCTGGACCAACTCACAGGTAACGATCATTCGGGGCGAAGCAGCCGGAACGCTGGCCGACTCCTACGTACCGGTTGGCGTGGTCGAGGTCGCGGGCCAACTCTCCGGCCCGCAATTCCAGGTCAGTGGCATAGTGCGAAATGAAAGCGCGGAGCAATCGGCCGGCAGCGTGACCGTCATCGTGACGACCTACGACGACCAGGGGTTAGTCACAGGAACGCGACAGGCGCAAATAGAACTCGAAGAACCGCTTGCACCCGGAGCTAGAGCGCCTTTTACCCTGCTATTCAGTTTTCACGGAGATGAGCCAGCCGATTTCAACGTCGTCGCGCTGGGGCGCATCCCAAGTGAGTAAATCCACCCCAGGCATAGGAGAATATATTGATACATCGCATTGCGCGCGCCATCGTCAACGTCCTGCTCAGATTGTTCGCCCACGTGGAGTACGTTGGATTGGAGAACATTCCCGACGAGCCGCCTTATATTATGGTGACTAACCACATATCCGCCTTCGATTCCCCCGTGATGCTGACCGTATGCCCGCACACCATCCGCGCCCTTGCCGCGGCCAAGCACAAACGCAATCCACTCTACGCTCCGTTGCTGGCGATGATGGGCTCTGTCTGGGTGCGGCGGGGCGAGGTGGATCGCCGGGCGCTGGATGGAGCGTTAGACGTGCTAAAGCGTGGGGAAGCGCTGGGGATGGCCCCAGAGGGCACTCGCGCCCGAGGCACCTATGCTTTGCAGAAAGGCAAGACCGGCCCAGCCTACATAGCCACCCGCGCCAACGTCCAAATAGTGCCGGTGGGGACAACGGGCACCGAAAAGATCAAACACAACCTGCCCCGGCTGCGCCGCACCGGCGTGCGCGTCGTCGTCGGCAAACCCTTCCGCCTGCCCGAGAGCGGCCGGGTAGAGCGACAAAAGCTGCGCGAGTACACCGACCTTATCATGCGCAACATCGCCGAACTGCTGCCGGAGGAGTACCGGGGCGTGTACGCCTGAGCGCTCGCCGCTCCGAAACTTTTTCAACCTGCAAGGGTTATATCATCGTGGGAGAACGGATAATTCCCAATTGGGGATAATCATGAGACACATCACACTTCTGACAGATTTTGGCACGACGGAGGGGGAACATACGGTGATGAAGGGCGTCATCTGGCGCATCCTGCCCGGCGCGCCCATCGCCGATCTCTCCCACGACATCGGCCCGCAGAACATTCGTGAAGCGGCGCTGGTGTTGGAGCGCACGGCCCACTTTTTTCCCGCGGGAACGGTACACGTGGTGGTCGTGGATCCCGGAGTGGGCACAGAGCGCCGGCCGATCGCGGCCCGCTTTGGCGAGCAGTTCTTTGTGGGGCCGGATAACGGTGTCTGCACACCCCTGCTCGAACGAGCCGAACGGGAGGGCGGCCCCATCGAAATCGTCCACTTGAACAAGCCCGCATACTGGCTGGACGAGGTCAGCGACATCTTTCACGGGCGCGACATCTTTGCCCCCTGCGGCGGTCACTTGGCCGCGGGCGTGGAGCTGGCGGAGTTGGGCACGCCCATCACAGAGATAGCGCGCTATCACGTGCCACAGCCAGTTTTTGAGGACGGCCTTTTGCGCGGCGAGGTGATGCACATTGACCACTATGGCAACCTGATCGCCAATATCCGGCGCGATGACCTCGAACCGCTGCGCCCGGTGAACGTGCAGCTAGGTCAGGTCGAGATCGAGGGGCTGGTGCGCACATTTGGCGAGCGCGAGCCGGGTGCGCTGCTGGCCCTTTACAGCCCGCACTACTATTTGATGATCGCCGTTACCAATGGAAACGCGGCCGCGCAACTGGGAGCGCAGGTCGGCGACGCAGTAGAGGTCGTGCCGCGTCAGTGAAGGAATCGGAGAAAAGTACTTTGCCTGAACAACATTCCACTGCCTCTCCGCTGGTGATCGAAGGGCTTACGTTCCGCTATCATAGCCGCCCCGAACCGGCGCTTCACACACTCTCGTTGACGCTTGAACGCGGCGAACTGCTTCTCGTCGCCGGGGCCAGCGGGTGCGGCAAGACGACGCTCATTCGCTGCATCAACGGCCTCATCCCGCGCACCTATAATGGAGACCTGGAGGGCAGCATCCTTCTCGACGGCCAGGACGGAAGCGAGATGACGATGGCCACCCTTTCCCAGACCGTCGGCACTGTCCTCCAGGACCCGGAGCGCCAGATTCTGGGCAGCTTTGTGCTCAACGAGGTCGCCTTTGGGCTGGAGAACCTGGGGTTGCCGCGCGAGGAGATTCTGCAACGAGTGGACGAGACGCTCGATTACCTGGGCATCTCGCGCCTGCGCGAGCGGGAGACCTTTTACCTCTCCGGCGGCGAGAAGCAGAAGGTGGCCCTCGCCGGCGTGTTGGCGATGCGCCCCAGCATTCTCCTGCTTGACGAACCCCTGGCCAGCCTCGACCCCGCCAGCGCGCAGGAAGCACTGTCCCTCTTCCGCCGCCTGGCCGACGAAGGGGTCAGCATTATTCTCGTCGAGCATCGCGTCGAAGATGCGTTTAGCATTCACCCCGACCGGGTGCTCTTTATGCAGGAAGGTCAGGTCACATACTGCGGCCCGCCGGATGGCCTGGCGGATGTGGTGGATTACCGCCAGGTTAAGATGCCGGCGCCCGTCGTGATCCAGCGCGCGGCCAGCGAGCCGCCGCCCACCTTTGAGCCGGCCATCAAGCCGAACGGGCGCGAACCGCTGGTGGCGTTCGAGAACGTCTCCTTTGCCTACGAAGATGACGGCCCGACCGTCATCCGCGATGTCAACCTGACCATTCGCCGGGGCGACGTCATCGCCCTGCTCGGCCCCAACGGCGCGGGAAAGACCACGCTGGTCAAGCACGCCATTGGCCTGCTAAAGCCGCGTCAGGGCAATGTGGTGATCGAAGGGCGCGATACGCGCGATTTGAGCGTCGCCCAGATCGCCCACACGCTGGGTTACGTTTTCCAAAGCCCCAGCCACATGCTCTTTGCGCCGACCGTGCGGGAGGAGCTGGCCTTTGGCCCCCACAACCTGGGTTATGATGAGGAAATCATCACAGAGGGGGTGGAGCGGGCGGTTGAGATCGTCAACCTAAAGGGGCTGGAGGAGTATCCACCGCTGGCGCTCTCCTTCGGGCAACAGAAACGGGTCAGCATCGCCGCCATCCTGGCGATGCGCTCCAAGATTCTGGTGATGGATGAGCCGACCGCTGGGCAGGATTACTGGAACTATATGGCCTTTATGGATTCTATCCTCCAGATGCCGGGCTTTGAGGCCATCTTTTTCATCACCCACGATCTCGATCTGGCGATCTGCTACGCCAGCCGGGTCATTCTGATGCACGAGGGACAAATCGCCGGCGACGGCTCACCGGCCGAGGTATTGACCGATATAGAATTACTGCATCGCTGTCACGTCGTGCCTACCTCTTTGTTGCAGGCTAATCTGGAATATTTACCCCGCACCGGGCGTTTTTTGCGGGCCGAGGCACTGGCTCACGTCCCCGCAACGTGAGGCCGAAAGGAGGGTGTATTGAGAATAGAGTGAGTGAAGAATAGAATAGGGTTCATACTATTTCGTAAAATGATTTTAGCTAAAGGAGGCTAGTTGTGAAGAAAAATTGGTACGCTTTCGGAACTCGTGAGGTGGTTTTCGCGGCTCTCGGCGCGGCGCTTTATGGCGTCCTGTCGTTCGGGTCCAATATGATCGCGCTGCCGGCGGCCGGCAACATCGCACTGCGCCCGGCGGTCTGCATCCCCATGTTCTTTGGCGTCGTCTTTGGCCCCTGGGTTGGTTTCATCAGCGGCTTTCTGGGCAACATCATCGGTGACTCTCTCTCTGGCTGGGGCTTTTGGATCTGGTGGGACATTGGCAATGGCCTGATGGGCCTGGTCCCCGGCTTTGCCGCGGCCATGATCACCAGCTACCGTGACACCAAGTCATTGGTCATCGCCGATGTCTTTGTCGTCCTGGGTGTCGTGGTTGGGATAGGGTTTTCCTCATTGAGCGAGATCTTTGTCTCTGGCATAGATTTTGCCACAGCTCTCGGCGGCTACTTCATGCCCGCCGCGCTCACCAACATCGTCAACGGTATCATTCTGGTGCCAATCCTGATGGTGGCTTATGATGCCATCGCCGCGAGAACGGGTCGTTAGTTTGAAATAGATTGGTAGGGGCAGGATAAACCCTGCCCCTACCAGTCTTGAAAGGGACACGCCCAATGCTGGTTGCCTGGAAATACAAGGAACGGAATACGCTCATCCAACGGCTGGATCCGCGCGCGCGCTGGATATTCCTGCTGGCATTTACCTTTTCCATCATAAAATTCTGGGACATTCGCTTTTTGCTATTCTTTTTTGTTATCTCGTTCAGCCACTATCTGCTGTGCAAGCTGACCTGGAAAGAGACCCGCCGCATCTGGACATTCGTCCTCATCTTGGTCGTTGTTATCATTGGCATCAACGCCATTCTGACCGGACGAGGCGGGCCGGGGGAGGTGCTGAGTGGAGACAAGCACATCGTCTGGCAAGTCGAATGGACCGTGCCCTGGGTGGGTTGGAATATCCGCCCCAACATCACGGTGGAAAAGCTGGTGTTCGCCGCCACGCAGATGGTGCGCATGTTGTCCATCACTACCTTGTTCATTCCGCTCGCTTTCACCTTCAACCCCAACCAGTACGGCGTGACCTTTCGCGGCCTGGGCCTGCCTGACAAGCTGGCTGTCTCAATGGACCTGGCCTTTCGTTTCGTTCCCACGCTGGGGCGAGATTTTAGCACCACGCTCGATTCGCAGCGGGCGCGGGGATACGAGATAGAAAAATTGGAAGGCGGCTTGATCGCCCAGATTCGCAAGATGGCGCCCCTCATCGTACCCGTCACCATCAACGCCATCGTCGGCGGCGAGGACATTGTCAACGCGATGGACTTGCGCTGTTTCGGCCTGCGCAAGCGCACCTGGATTCAGAAACTAGAGTACAAGTCCCGCGATTACGTACTGATCGGGTTGAGCCTGTTGCTCTATGCCGGCTCGACGTTTATTGACCTGGGGTTAAAGCTGGGCGATTTTTGGATGCCGGCGTGGGCGACGGGGTTGTTTGGCTTTTGAAGCATCGCTGAGCACGACGGAGTGTAGAAACAAACCACCCCGTGATCCAAATGGATCACGGGGTGGTCGCATATAACCATAGACCTGAATCACATAAATGATTTGGGTGCGTTTCGTTTCAGTTGTAGCGCAGAGCCTTGTGCCCGTTAAACGGCTGTAAAACGCCCACGAGGGGCTATACTACCCAGGGCTGTTCAGTTCTAATGCTCTCTCAGTACAGAACGCTCACAGCCACCGTCCCGGGGGCGGCCCATGCAACAAAACATCAACTTTTGGGTAATTTTCTACCCAAAATCGCCCTCGGGGACGAAGGCTCAGTAGATCCAAAATGTTACGACAACAAGACCTCGGAGGTCTCTCGAGAGCGCCTTTGCCGGTAAAAACGGGCGCAATCTARGCAATTTTGCTGCCAATGTCACCTTCCGAGACCTCCGAGGTCTGAAATTTAGATCTACTGAGCCTATTTTCCGCACCTCTGGACAGCTTGATTTGGGGCTTGACACTTTGTTCTTCCAAACCCAATTTGGGCAGATTCGCCGTCTGGGCTAGTGAGAAACCAGGTTTTTTCAGAAAAAACCTGGTTTATTTCCCCGCTTTTTGAAAAAGACACAAATAGGCTGCGCCAGGATGCGAAATATAGGCTGAGTCTACCAATTTATCGCTCTGCGAATGTGCTATGAAAAATCTACCTGTTCTCGTCGTCCATGGTGGGTCTGGGGACATCCCCGTGGAGACGCGCACGGTGCGCGTCACGGGCTGCCGCTGCGCCGTGGACATCGGTTGGGCTGTGTTGGCAGACGGTGGATCGGCGCTGGATGCGGTCGAGGCCGCCGTGCGCGTCATGGAGGACGACCCTGCTTTCGACGCCGGTCGCGGCTCCTTCCTCAACCGGGCGGGCGAGATCGAACTGGACGGGATCATCATGGACGGCCGCGACCTCAACTTCGGCGCGGTGGCCGCCGTGCAGCGAGTGCGCCACCCGGTCACGCTGGCCCGGCTGGTGATGGCCGAAAGCGAGCACGCCATGCTCGCCGGCGCAGGCGCGGAGGCTTTCGCCCGGGAGCGCGGCCTGCCCCCCTGTCCAAGCTGGGAGCTGGTGGTGGAGCGGGAAGTGGAGCACTGGCGAGGAGAAACCAGGGTTTCTTCGACTTCAGGCACCGTCGGCGCGGCGGCGCTGGATGAGAGCGGGAATCTGGCGGTCGCCACATCAACCGGCGGTATGTTCAACAAGCATCCCGGTCGCGTGGGCGATTCCCCCCTGGTGGGCTGCGGCGCCTACGCCGACAATCGCACCGGGGCCGTCTCCGCCACCGGCGAGGGTGAGGCGTTGATGAAGGTGGTCATCAGCAAGGCCGCGTGCGATTTTATGGCCGGGGGGATGACCGCCCAGGAGGCCGCCGACGGGGCCATCGCGCTGCTGACCGAGCGCACCACCGGCGTAGGTGGCCTGATTGTGCTGGATCGGCAGGGGCGTGTGGGCGTCGCGCACAACGCGCCCTGTATTGCCTATGCGTACATCACTGCTGGCGGCGAGGTGACTGCCGGTATCGAGAGGCAACGTACTCAAACGTCAAACATGAGGGAGTAACTATGGATTTTGAATTGACCGAAGAACACCGTATGATCCGTCGCATGGTGCGTGACTTTGCCGAGAAGGAGATCGCGCCGCGCGCCATAGAGATGGACGAGACCGACGAATTTCCCGACGACCTTTTCCGCCGGATGGCCGAGTTGGGCATCTTTGGCTTGCCCTTCCCGGAAAAGTACGGCGGCTCCGAGAGTGGTTATACCAGCCTGGTCATCGCGTTGGAGGAGATCGCGCGCGTCTCCGGCTCTATGGCTATCACGCTCGATGCCCAGACCTCTCTGTACTGTGAACCGGTCTATCTCTTCGGCACCGAGGAGCAGAAGCGGAAATACCTGACGCCGGCGGTGCGCGGCGAGAAGATCGGCTGTTTTGGCCTGACCGAGCCGCAGGCCGGCTCCGACGCCGGAGCCACGCGTACGCGCGCCGTCCGCGATGGCGACGAATGGGTGCTCAATGGGCAGAAGATATTCATCACCAACGGTTCCGTCGCCGACTTCGCCGTCGTCACCGCCATGACCGACCCGGAAAAAGGAACGCGGGGCATCTCCTCGTTCATCGTCGAGAAGGGCACGCCCGGCTTCCAGCCGGGGCGGGACGAGGACAAGATGGGGTTGAGAGGCTCGGTCACATCGGAGCTTTTATTTGAGAATTGCCGCGTCCCGGCGGAAAACTTGGTGGGCGCGGAGAACGAGGGCTTTAAGCAATTTCTGACCACTCTCGATGCCGGGCGGGTCGCTATCGCGGCTATGGCGGTGGGACTGGCGCAGGGCGCGTTCGAAAAGTCCGTCGCCTACGCCCAGGAGCGCGAGCAGTTCGGCCGGCCCATCGCCAAGTTCCAGGCCATGCAGTGGATGATCGCCGATATGGCGACCGAGATTGAGGCCGCCCGCCTGCTGGTCAATCGCGCCGCCTGGCTGCGGGAGCAGGGCAAGCGATTTACTCAAGAGGCAGCCATGGCTAAACTATTCTCCACCGAAATGTCGGAGCGCGTCTGCCACAAGGCAATCCAGATTCACGGCGGCTATGGCTACATGCGCGAGTACGAAGTCGAGCGCATGTACCGCGACCAGCGCTTGTGCCAGATCGGCGAGGGAACGAACCAGATCCAGCGGTTGATCATTGCACGGCGGGTGTTGGGGCGGTAAAGCTGCATCTAATAAAAGAAACGAGGTAACTACTCGGCCTATGGTTACACAGAGTTTCGCAGAGTGCTTCACAGAGATACACAGAGAAAAATATCGGTTTTTTATCAGTTCTCTGTGATTCTCTGTGTCCGAATCGGGATTGCCTGAACAGTTACGAAACAGGACACTATCCGGTGTCCCGTTTTGCTTTTCTGCTACACATCTTGTACTAGTCGCCACTCATCTCTCGGTAGAGAAACCAGGCTCCTTTGCGGTCATCCACTCCTTGGGGCGCTCGGTCATAGTACAGGTCGAAAATCTGACCGCGTTCAGTGCGTACCCGGTAATAGTCCCGCCCCACCCCCCACGATCCGCGCCGCGAGGCCGTTGCCGCGTGGGTTGGCCTCATATTGCGCGCACTGCGTCCCCGACGGCCATAATCGTGCCATTCGCTCAATTCTTCGATGATGCGATGCGTCTCTCCGCGCCAGATGAACCACTGGGGACAACCAGGCTTTTTCTCAAGCGCGGGCGGCTGGTCGAATTGAACCTCTACGGGTTCGCCGATAAAGTGAAGCGGTTTCAAGTTCATGCTTTTGGGTCTCAAAAAGCCCACAGCAGCGCCATCACGGCGCATATCGCCGTGATGACCAGCGAAATGACAAACGTGGTGCGGATCACGTGCACTTCCTCGACTTCCTCGCCGATGCGGTCAATGCTGGCCGCGGCGTTCTGCAACTTGGCCGGTGAGATGACGCTGGCTAATCCCCCACCGATCCCGCAGGCAGCGGCGACCAGCAGCCCTAGCGCGCCGATGCTCTTGGCCGTCGAGAGATGCAGCCCGGTCAGCATGGCGATGGACGAGGTCTCCGACCCGCTGATAAAGCCGCCCAACAGCCCCAGGAAAGGGGCGGTCAAGGGATAGAATTTGGTGATTACCCACATGTTCAAATGTGACTGCATTGATCCTGTTTTCTTTCACCGCAGAGGCCGCAAAGCACGCAGAGAAGGCCTTTTTGACTATCTCTGCGACCTCTGCGCGCTCAGCGGTGAGATGTGGGTAATCACCAGAGCGTTTTGCCCCCCTGCCTCTTACCTTCCTTGACAGCAACCTGCCTTCGTGGTATCATCCCGTTCAAATCGAATATCCCGGTGATACTCTTATCCAGAGAGGCGGAGGGACCGGCCCTGTGAAGCCTCGGCAACCAGGTTGGTCAAGTAGTTAGACTAACCCAGGTGCCAATTCCGGCAGAAGGTGTTTCTGGAAGATGAGGGAGGTCACATTAATTGTGCCCCTTCCTGTCATCTAGGAGGGGTGTTTTTTTGCCAATACTACTCCGACCGGGAAATAACATATCTTTTTGAGGAGGTACACAATGACAAAGCGTAATATTGTAGTAGTTAAGGCTACCGGTCAGTCTGTCGAAGACGTCCCGGTTGAGATCGTAGAGCGTAAGGGGATCGGCCATCCCGATAGCTTGTGCGATGGCATCGCCGAGCGCATCTCGGTCGAATACACCCTTTGGTGCCGGGAGAACCTGGGCGTTCTCCTGCACCACAACTTTGACAAGGTGCAGTTGGTGGCCGGAGAGGTCGAGGTCGGCTACGGCAGCGGGCGCATGTTCAAGCCCATTCGCATCCAGATCGCCGGACGCGGCACCCCCGCTTTCCAGGGCCGCAAGGTGCCGATGGACGATATCGCCATCCAGGCCGCCAGGCAGCACGTGCGCGAGACCATGCGCTACCTGGACCCCGACAGGTATATGGTGATCGATAGCTACGCCGGCCGGGGAGCCGAGGAGCTACAGTACGTGGTGGATCACGTGACGGCCAATGACACCAGTTTCGGCGTCAGTCATTGGCCCCGCACCGGATTGGAGCACGCCGTCTATGAGACCGCCCAGTACATCAACTACAAGTTGCTCGACGAATTCCCGGTGGGCGAGGACGTCAAGGTAATGGGGCTGCGTCGCAACGGAGAATTGACCCTGACGGTCGCCATGCCCTTTATCGCTACGAGTATCGGAGATAGGACCGAGTACCAGGAGGTCAAGCGGGCGGCAGAGGCGGCCATTCAGGGATACGCCGCGCAGCTCAACGAGCGCAAAGTGACAGTGATGGTCAACACAGCCGACGATATCGCCAACGATGCGGTCTACCTGACGCTGACCGGCACCTCGGCCGAGATGGGAGACGATGGGGAAGTGGGGCGCGGCAATCGTTTGAACGGCGTCATCGCGCCTTTCCGCGCTGCCAGCCTGGAGGCACCCTGCGGCAAGAACCCGATCTCCCACGTGGGCAAGGTCTACAATGTACTGGCGCTACTAGCGGCGCAGGACATCATCAAGCGGGTGCCGACCGTCAAGACAGCCACCGTCTACCTACTTTCGCAGATTGGCGCGCCGCTGGACCAACCGCTGGTCGCCACCGTGCGGGTGCGCCCGACCAGTGGAACACTCACTCCCAGCATCCGGGCCGACGTGCAGAGCGTGCTCGATGAAAGGCTGGCGAACGTGAGCAATGTGCGCGATATCATCCTGAACCGCGAGATAACACTGTTCTAGAGGGTTTTCAAGTATCAGGTGCGACGCACTGCAGAAGTGCGTCGCACCTGTTTTCAATCTTCTTCCAGATCGTCCAGCGTCAGGTCTCCGGCGATTTACGCCCCCCACGGATGGCCGCCCTCGTTTTCCAGCAGCAAGTACAACAACTCGCCCCGCCTGAGCAAACCTCAACAATACCATTCCCAGACCTATGTATACCGAGGCACAGCGCATTCGAGAAGCCGCGTCATGGATCATACCACCGGGGCAGACGAGGGCCTGTTTCCAGGCTTCGGGGCTGAGTAAATCAGCCTCGACGATCATGTCCACGGATTGGGCCAGAAGCTGATCGAGACGCCGGAGGGCGATTTCGATCAGCCGTTCCTCGTCCACGAGGACGGTTTCTCCAGCAGTCAAGTCCTGTCTATTGGTGCTTCGCCAGCCGACGAACAAAAAGATGGAGATGGGGCCAAAAGGTTGTTACCTCGGGCGGAAGTCCAGCCCAAAAGTTGGGCCAACACGAGACGCAAAGGGTTGAAATCGACCAGGCACAGACGGGAGTGAGGTCAATATCCACGGCGATCTCCTCTCGCAGCCGCCGATCCAGGCATCGCACCAGGTCGTCGAGTACCTGGCGCGTGACCATCGCCTCCCACACCAGAGCCGGGCCTGGTGTTTCGCCAGGCCCGGTTCCATCGTCGGCAGTGAGTGGCGCATAGAACCGGGCGTACTCCTTAGCCGCTCGCCAGACGTGGCACGTGATGGAAGGCCAGGCATAGATGGAAAAGGCCAGGTTTCGTGCGGGGTCGAAGCCCAGGATAGCGCCCAAAGCCCTTCGAGCTCTTCATTCTACAAGCTGGAGTCTGGCGTTTTTGTTCGTAGTGACGGCTTCAGCCGTCCAAAAGGCTCAAAAGCGGCTAAAGCCGCTACTACGAACCCCCATATCTAGCGCCTTTATTGTTGCCTACCCCAAGATGTGGGCATTCTGAAAATTTGCCAGACTCCAGCATTTAAAAAGAGAGCTTGCCAGGGTGTAACCCTGGGGCAACGTTACCTACGGATTCTGCCTCCTTAATAGTGTATGAGAGGGGGGTTGGTTCATGGTGACGATAATCCTAAAAAGAGACTAGAAGAGATTGGCGCGAGGTGCATTGACGCCTGTATCTTTAGTCAGTTTTCAGGATATTAGTTACTTGTAACTGACGATTGCTTTCTACAATATAGTTGCAGTCATTAGTTCTTGATGACTCTTGTGGTTTTTGTGATAGGTGGATGATGCGTCATTCAAGAGGAGGTCTGAGAAAACTTGGCATCTAGAGTCAGTCAGAGACAAATTATTTCAACTAGGACAGGTGTTCCGCCCTTTTCCACTTTGCGCAAGCGAGTTGGGCTTGGGCGGCGACTCTCTACGTTCTGGGCGGTGGCGCCGTTGATTTTGCTGGATGCAGTTTGTATTGTCTTTAGCATGGCGACCGCTTACTGGGCGCGTTTTCATTTGCTAGAATACTATGGCCCTTTTTCAGTAGCTTTCTATACTCGCTTGACCCTGATTGCTGTTCCGATGTGGGTGCTCATTTTCACTCTGAATTGGTTGTATCATCCAGATCGTCTCTTTGGCGGCACGCAAGAATACGTCAATGTGATCAACGCTTGCACCGCCGGGTTGGTTGGTTTGATCTTTTACAGTTTCCTCGACCGCAGTGTCGAGCACGACATCTCCCGAGGTTGGTTGGCGATAACTTGGTTCTTCTCAGTCGTCAGTGTGTCGTCGGCTCGGTTTGGTTACCGGCGCTTGGTCTACTACCTGCGACAGCGTGGATTGTTCGTCCGGCGGGCGTTAATTGTAGGGGCTAATGAGGAAGGGCGGGCGGTGGCAGCCCAGTTGCGAGCCTCGCCGATCGCGGGCGTGGAGGTGGTGGGTTTTGTGGAACCGACGCAGCATCGGGGGGCCAAAGTTGAGAGTGTGCCTGTGCTGAACGGCCTTAACAGGTTGGGCAGCCTCATTCGGAGCTTGGAGGTAGACGACCTCATCGTCATTCCCACTGCCTTGCGGCGAGAAGAGTTACTGGATATTTATCGAGACTGGGGGACGGATAGCGGGGTGCGCATTTGTTTGTCCTCCGGTCTTTACGAGCTTTTTACCACTGGCGCCCAGGTGAGGGAGGTTGGCTTTATCCCGATGATGAGCCTCAACCGGACCCGCATCACCGGGATGGACGCGTTGCTAAAGATGGTTTTGGACTATGTGGGGGCGGTGGTGGGTTGTGCCATGTTGATGCTCATATTCCCATTTATCGCTCTTGCAATTTATCTGGATTCTCCAGGGCCGCTTTTTCATCGGCGCCGGGTGGTGGGGTTACGCGGGCGGAGGTTCGATGCTTACAAGTTCCGCACCATGATCCCTGATGCAGGCGCTTATTTAGACACGCACCACAAGTTGCAGGAGGAGTGGGAGCAGACGGGAAAGATACAGGATGACCCCCGCATCACTCGAGTGGGGCGGCTACTGCGTCGCTATAGTTTGGACGAATTGCCACAACTGTTCAATGTGTTGAGGGGACAGATGAGCCTGGTTGGGCCGCGGATGATCACCCCGGCAGAGTTGAAACACTTTCATCGCTGGCGGCATAACCTGTTGACGGTCAAGCCAGGAATGACTGGCTTATGGCAGATCAGCGGGCGCTCTGACATCGCCTACGAGGAGCGTGTTCGTATGGACATGCAGTACATTCGCAACTATACCGTCTGGCAGGATTTGAAATTGTTGTTCGGTACTGTTAGGGCGGTGTTTAAGGGGCGGGGGGCTTACTAGGTTAATCTGTTAATCTTGCTCATTCGTGTTCCATAGGGAGATTTTGAGATGATTCTGATTGCGCGTGCTCCGGTACGTATCAGTTTGGGTGGGGAGGGGACTGATCTGCCGGCCTATTACGACCACCGTGGCGGCCTGGTGGTTAGCGCCACCATCAACTATTACGTCTACACCATCCTTACCCCTGGCTGGTCGGATAGATTGCAGATTATGTCTGCCGACCACCGCACATTCTCGCAGCAATCTGCTTGCGATGACTCGATCCAGGGCGATGGCCTGCGTCTGCCCAAGGCCATTGCTCGTTACTTTAACATTCGCGATGGGCTGACCGTTTTCCTGGCCTCTCAGATTCCCTCCGGCGCGGGCTTGGGCTCCTCCGGCAGCGTGGCAGCCTCGATGATCAAGGCTCTTGCGTTTTGGTGTGGCCTGGATTTGGGGCCAGCAGAGGTGGCGGAACTGGCCTGCTACATTGAGATTGAGAGACTGGGGATGCCAGTCGGCAAGCAGAATCAGTACGCGTCGGCCTTCGGCGGCCTTAACTATATCACGTTCTCCCGCGGCGGCGTGACCGTTGAGCCGCTGCGAGTTTCCGCCGGGACGCGCGATGCGTTGGAGAGAGGGCTGATGCTTTTCTTCACCGGTACCTCCAGTCAATCTTCCGCCATTCTTCGCTGCCAGCAGGAAGCCAGCCAGCAGGGGGACGAGGAGACAATCCAGCGGCTAGATGTGATCAAAGAGTTGGGACTAGAGATTCGCACTATGCTTGAGCGGGGAGATTTGGAATCGTTTGGCACCCTGCTTCATCGGTCATGGATGGAGAAGCGTTGCCTGGCGGAGGGTGTCACTACTCCGTTCTTGGATCAATGCTACCAGACAGCGCGAGATAATGGGGCGCTGGGTGGGAAGGTGACCGGGGCTGGCGGCGGTGGTTTCTTGATGCTCTACTGTCCCGTGGAGCGACAGGAGGCCGTGACGGAGGCATTGGAAATACTGGGGCTGCAACGCTTTCCCTTTGCGTTTGAGCAACAGGGAGTGGACGTAATGCAGGCAATGCCCTGGCCACGGCAGCAGGCGCCTAATGTACTCTCTTTCATCAATGGGAGGTCCCCGGAGAACGAGATGAGCATTTTTGCTGCGCCCGTGATTGGCCAGACCCAACTCACTATGTGAGCAAGGAGGAAAATTTGAAGGACATTCAACAATATCTAGAAGAGGTGCGAGTCACCCTGACTACATTGCCGCTACAGCGTATCAGCGAAGTGGTGGACGTGCTCCTGAGCGCCAACTATGTAGGCACCACAATTTTCACGCTGGGCAACGGTGGAAGCGCGGCCACGGCCTCTCATTTCAAGTGTGATTTGGCTAAAGGAACCATCACTCCTAACCGCCCGCGCTTTCGAGTAATAGCGTTGACGGATAATGTGCCAGAGATGACGGCCCTGAGCAATGATCTTTCCTACGAGGATGTGTTTGCCGAGCAACTGCGGGGCTTGATGGGGCGTGGGGATGTAGTGGTCGCTTTTAGCGGCAGTGGAAACTCGCCCAACGTCTTGCGTGCTGTGGAACTAGCCCGCCAGAGGGGCGGGATAACGATCGGATTCTCGGGTTTTGATGGCGGACAATTGAGCGCGCTGGTGGACGTGTCCGTCGTGGTGCCGAATGATTGTATGGAGCAGATCGAAGATGTGCATCTGGTGTTGAGCCATTTGACCTGCACAGTGATTCGGAAGCGGATGCAGCGCATTGAACCGCCAGTTTCGCTGATGCTGGATACCTCTGGGTGGCAGCGGGAACGGCAACCTGTCGCGCTACCTTGTTCGCTTGTGGTGCGGGAGGGTGAGGGTTGCCGGTGATTCTGAACGCTCAAATGTTGCTGAGATCATTTACACGCCGCGCGGTCTTTATTGACCGCGATGGAGTGATCTGCCGTAATCGGGATGATTACGTCAAAAGCTGGGAGGAATTCGTTTTTCTCCCTGGTGCGTTGGAGGCCCTGGCCCAACTGGCCCGCACTGATCTGTACATCGTCATCGTCACCAACCAATCGCCCATCAACCGGGGCATCGTTTCCGCAGAGACGGTCGAAGAAATCAACTCCCGTATGGTGCTTGCCATTGAGGCGGCTGGCGGGCGAGTAGATCGGGTGATGTACTGTCCTCATAGGCCCGACGAGCACTGTGCTTGCCGCAAACCCCAGGCGGGGATGTTGTTGCTAGCGGCAAAGGATTTTGGGCTAGATCTCTCCCACTCTTACCTCATTGGAGACGCCGAGACGGATATGCAGGCCGGCCGGGCGGTGGGATGCCGCCGTTACCTGGTGCTCACCGGCCGGGGTTGGCGCCAGTTGATGCATAGCCTGACTTGCGGCAAACTAGACTTTGTGGTAAAGTGGAACCTGAAAGCAGCGACGAACGTCATCGTGCGCCAGGAGAGTGGAGTGGAGTGGGCGCATTCTCAATTTGCTTTCGGATAGGAAATTAGTCATTGGGTGTGAATGATAAGCGCACCGCTTCCCTCAAACCGGGAGAACCCCGGCAGGGGGTCGGCGTCGTCTCGCGCCAGCCCGCTGCGGCGGAGACGGTCGCTCGGCGGGGACCATTACGTTACTACGTGGAGGCCCAGTCCACCGGTCTGGGCCGTTATGTTTTGGAGCAGCCCCTTTTCTTTTTCTTGCAAGGCATCCCCAGCCTGATTGGCATCGGTTTGCGCGCCCTGGCTTATCGTCTGATCCTGCAAAGCGACGGCCTCCCTCTCGTAGAAGACCACGTTCGCCTGTGCCAGCCGGCCAATATCCACCTGGGGCGGCGGGCCTATTTGGATCACTCCGTCTATCTCCACGCTTGCCCCCAGGGTATCTTTATCGGCGACGAGACATTTGTGATGCACGGCAGCGTGCTGCACGTATACAACTTTCGAGATTTGCCCAACGCCGGCATCTGGATCGGGAGCAAAAGCTACATCGGCGAGCGGTGTGTGATTCGTGGGCAGGGCGGAGTGCGCATCGGTGACTCGGTCTTGCTGGCTCCCGGCGTCCAGGTATTGGCGGTGAATCACCTGTTCGACGATCCTTCCCGGCCCGTCATCCAGCAGGGAATCACTGCCCAGGGGATCGTCGTGGAGGATGGGGCCTGGATCGGCGCGGGCGCGATCCTGCTGGATGGCGTCCGGGTGGGAGCCGGGGCGGTGGTGGGAGCCGGGTCGGTGGTCACGCGAGATGTGCCGCCCCGCACCCTGGCGGTGGGCGCGCCGGCGCGGGTAGTGCGGCAACTAGACGCAGACGGAAAACCATAAAGGTTTTCCGAAACCTTCACAATAAATAAGGAAAGCAAAGCGGCACCTTTAGGGTTTGGCAATCGCCCTGGAATACCATCCGGTTCGAGCGAGGAGAAAATGA